>CAZBWP010000024.1:13105-18165 GCA_964495295.1 uncultured Rhodospirillaceae bacterium
AGTTGTAGGGGTTCGATGCCGGCGGACGGATGCCGTCCGTCGGCTGAATCGAACCTCCAGAAGAGAGGTTCGATGCCGGGGGGCCGATGCCGTCCGTCGGCTGAATCGAACCCCCGGAGGGTCGGTTTCTCAGTCCCAGTCGGTCTGGGCGAACCGGGCGATCTCCTGGGCGTCGGCGTCGAACAGGTGCAGCACCACGCGGTCGCGGTGGAACCGCTTGGCATTCTGCAACGCCGCCAGCAGCGCGGCCTCGCCGGCCATCACGGGTGCCGGGCACATCATCCGGGTGGCGCCGATCGGGCCGATGCTGATGCCGTCCTCGGCGATCTCGTAGGGGCCGAAGAAGCGATTGCAGCCGCCGTGGCCGGTGACCCGCCCGTCGCCCTGGAAGCGCACGAAGATCTGCGTCGTCTCGGCAATCGCCATCTCGCCGAGTTGGGTCGGCCGCCACTCGCTGCCGGCCAACGCGGCGCCGGTCTCGGCGTGTCCGACCGAGGTCGCGGCGCAGAGGCCGATGGCCATCAGCAACAGGCCGAGCACGGCAGATCTGAGCATCCCCATAATCCTGCCTCCTGTCGTTCGTTGCGGACAGAACACGCCAAGGTCGCGGTGACGTCAAGTCCGTCGGCGGCGCCGCCTACGCCTTGATGCCGGCGAAGGCGGCTGGGGGTGCGTCCGGGTCGAGCGGCCAGCGTGGCCGGGGCGCCACGTCGAGCGGATCGACCAGGCCGAGCCTGAGCCGCTCGACGCCGGCCCAGGCGATCATCGCGCCGTTGTCGGTGCAGAGTGCTTGCGGCGGGGCCACCAGTCGCACCCCCTCGGCCGCGGCCAGCGTCGCCAGCCGGTCGCGCAGATAGCCGTTGGCGGCGACGCCGCCGGCGACGACCAGGGTGCGCGCGCCGGCGATGCGGAGCGCGTTGCGACTGCGATCCACCAGCACGTCGCCGGCCGCCGCCTGGAAGCCGGCGCAGAGATCGGCGATGTCGGCGGCCGCAAGCGGCCCCGCCGGCAGGGCGTCGACGGCGTGCAGCACCGCCGTTTTCAGGCCGGAGAACGAGAAGTGGCAGCCGGGCCGCCCGAGCATCGGCCGGGGCAGGGCGAAGCGGCGGGGATCGCCCGCCCGTGCCGCCCGCTCCACCGGCGGCCCGCCGGGATAGCCGAGGCCGAGCAGCTTCGCCACCTTGTCGAAGGCTTCGCCGAGCGCGTCGTCCAGGGTGGTGCCGAGCCGCCGGTACGCCCCCACCCCCTGGACCACCAGGAGCTGGCAATGGCCGCCGGAGACCAGCAGCAGCAGATAGGGGAAGTCGACGCCGTCCGACAGCCGGGCGGTGAGCGCGTGCGCCTCCAGGTGGTTGACGGCGACGAACGGCGTGTCGTGTACCAGGGCGATCGCCTTCGCCGTGGTGACGCCGACGATCAGGCCGCCGATCAGCCCCGGCCCGGCGGCGGCGGCGACGCCGTCGAGATCGGCGAAGCCGATGCCGGCCGCCGCCATGGTCTCGGCGATCAGGCCGTCGAGGATCCGCAGGTGCGCGCGCGCCGCGATCTCCGGCACCACGCCGCCGAACGGACGGTGATCGGCCAGCTGCGTCGACAGGCGCTCGGCGAGGATCCGCCGGCCGTCGTCGACCAGCGCCGCCGCCGTCTCGTCGCAGCTCGTCTCGATCCCGAGCACGATCATCGATCGGCCCTTCCCCCGGGGGCGTTGCTTGCATAAGAACAGGGCATGAGCAGTGCCTACCGTGAATCGGGCGCCGCGTCGATGGCTCGCCGCGTGCTGCGCATCGGCACCCGGGGCAGCCCGCTGGCGCTGACGCAGACGGCGGAGACACGCCACCGCCTCGCGGTGCACGGCGCCGATCCCGCGCTGCTGGAAACCGTCGTCATCAAGACCACCGGCGACATGGTGCTCGACCGGCCGCTGGCGGAGATCGGCGGCAAGGGGCTGTTCACCAAGGAAATCGATGCGGCGATGCTGGCCGGCGGGATCGACCTGGCGGTGCATTCGGTCAAGGACCTGCCGACCGTGCTGCCCGAGGGCATCGTCCTCGCGGCGGTGCTGCCGCGGGCGGACCCGCGCGACGCGCTGATCGGCCCCGCTGCTGGCCCCGATGCCGGCGTCTATGGCGGGGGCTTGGCGGCGCTGCCGGCCGGCGCCGTGATCGGCACGGCCTCGCTCCGTCGCGGCGCCCAACTGCTGGCGCGCCGGCCGGACGTGACGGTGGTGCCGCTGCGCGGCAACGTGCAGACGCGGCTCGATCGGGTGCGCGAGGGCCGGGTGCACGCGACGCTGCTCGCCATGGCCGGCCTCGGGCGGCTCGGCATGGCGCACGTGGTGACGGCGGCGCTGCCGGCCGAGGAGATGCTGCCGGCGGTCGGCCAGGGCGCCATCGGCGTCACCTGCCGCGCCGACGACGAGGACTGCCGGGCGCTGCTCGCCCGGATCGACGACGCGCAGAGCCATGTGTGTGTTGCCGCCGAACGGGCGATGCTGGCGGTGCTCGACGGCTCCTGCCGCACCCCGATCGCCGGCCTCGCCGAGATCGATCCGGCCGGCCGGCTGCGGCTGCGCGGGCTCGTCGCCCGGCCCGACGGCAGCGCCGTGCTCACCGGCGAGCGCCAGGGCGACATCACCGGCGGTATCGCCGACGCCCGGCGGCTGGGCGCCGAGCTGGGCCTGGAACTGCGCCGGCGGGCCGGGCCGGGGTTCTTCCAGGGCCCGTCGTGAGCCGCTGCATCCTGATCACCCGGCCCGTCGCGGACGCGCGGCCGTTCGCCGACGCTCTCGCCGCCGCCGGGGTCGCGACGATGATCGAGCCCATGATGACCATCGAGGCGCTGCCCGGCCCGGCCCTGGACCTCGCCGGCGTCCAGGCCATCCTGGCGACCAGCGCCAACGGCGCCCGGGCGCTGGCCTCCCGAACCCCCCGCCGCGACGTGCCGCTCTATGCCGTCGGCGACGCCACGGCGCGGGCGGCCGAGGCGCTCGGCTTCGCCCCGGTGATCAGCGCCGCCGGCGACGTGACGGACCTGGCGGCGTGCGTGATCGCGCGGTGCGACCCGGCCGAGGGAGCGCTGCTGCATGCCGCCGGCACGACGCTCGCCGGCGATCTGGGCGGTGCCTTGGCCGCCGCCGGCTTCCGCTATCGGCGCGAATGCCTCTATGCCGCGCGGCCGGTGGCGGCGCTGTCGGCGGCGGCGCGGGCGGCGCTGGCGGCCGGGCGGATCCATGGTGTCGCGCTGTTCTCGCCGCGCACTGCGCGCATTTTCGTCGACCGCGTGGCGGCGGCGGGGTGCACGGCCAGCCTCGCCTGGGTCGATGCGTTCTGTCTCAGCGCCGCGGTCGGCGACGCCGCGGCCGGCGCGCCGTGGCGGCGCACATTTGTCGCCGGCGAGCCCACCGGGCGGGCGTTGCGGGCCCTGGTGGTCGACGCCGTCCAGGCTTGAGCGGTCGCGCATTTTTCTCCCCAGATCCAGGCGAAGCCTGATACTGTGCGGCCCGTGGGCCGACACGGCGTTGACATCCGAGGGGACAGGGATGACCGAAGATTCCAAAAAGGGCTCCAACAGCGACACGTCCGGCAAGGCGCCAGCGCAAGGCCCCGAGAAGAAGAGCGACGCGGCCGCGCCGCCGCCTGCCCCGCCGCCCGCTTCGGCGCCGTCTGCCTCGGCGCCGCCCTCGCCGCCTCCTGCGTCGCCCCCAGCCGCGTCGCCCCCGCCTGCCTCGCCCCCGCCTGCCGCGCCCCCCGCCGGGTCCGCCGGCACGGCCCCCGCTGGCGGAGCGGCCCCCGCTGGCGGAGCGACAAAGCCGCCGGCCGCCGCCGCCAAGCCGTCGGTGCCGGACAGCAGAGCCGCTGCCCCATCGACGCCCTCGTCGACAACACCATCGACGCCCGCGTCGACGCCCCCATCGACACCCGCGTCGACACCAACAGCGACGCCAACAGCGACGCCCTCGTCGACACCAACATCGACGCCCGCATCGACAGCAACCTCTGACAAGAGCACGCCGCCGGCCGCGGCCAAGCCCGGACAGCCTGCGGCCAGCGCCGCCGCCGGAAAACCCGGCGGCGCGGCAACCCCGCCGCCCACCTCGCCGCCCACCTCGTCGCCGCCCACCTCGTCGCCGGGCGCGAAGCCCGCCGCCGCTGCCGCGAAGCCCGCAGACGGCCCGGACAGGAAGTCCTCCGCGGGGGGTGGCACGGTGCCGCCGTCGGCCGCCGCGGCCGGCCGGTCGGATCTGCGCCGGCCGCCGACGCCCCCGGCGAAGAAGAAGCGCGGCGGCTGCGCCACGGTGATCATGGGACTGGTGGCGCTGCTGGTGATCGTCGCCGTCGCCGGCTATTTCACCCGCGGCATGTGGTCGGATGCGGTCCAGCCCTATGTGGAGCGCACGCTGGAGTCGGTGGCGCCGCCCTCCGAGGCGCTGACGCGCGTCGACGCGGTGGAGGCGCGCCTCGCCAGCATCGAAGCGGCGCAAGCGGAGACGGCGGCCGCCGCCGAGGAGCGGCGGGCGCTCACAGCCCGGATCGACGCGCTGGCCGAGCGCCAGGAAGCCCTTGCCGCCGCACAGGCGGACCTGCTTGCCACCCTGGAAGGCCGCGCCGAGGCGCCCGGCATGCCAGCGACCGCCGCCACGGCCACCGTCCTGGCCGAACTGCAGACCGAGGCGAAGGCCCTGCGCAGCGACGCCGAGGCGACGATGGCGCGGCTGGCCGGCCTGGAGAACGCGGTCGCTGCGCTGGAGGATGCCGCCCCGTCCCTGGCCCCGTCCCTGGCGGCCCCCGACGGGGACGCGGCCGCCGCCGCGGCGGGAACCGCGATGACGGCACTGACCCGCCGGCTGGAAGCGCAGACCGCCCGCATCATCGCGCTGGAAGAGAAGATCTCGCAAGCCGCCGTCGTTGATCCGGCGGCCGATCCGGCGGCCATGCGCGCCGCCTCCGAGGAGCAGTTGGCGGCCCTGGCGGCCCGGCTGGCGGCTGCGGAAGCCCAGGTGGCGGCGGTTGCCGCCAGCGTCGAGGGCGATCCCGTGGCGGCGCTGGCCGAGCGCGTCGCAG
>CAZBWP010000025.1:0-5358 GCA_964495295.1 uncultured Rhodospirillaceae bacterium
GTCGAGCGAATGAGTTCGGGGGTCGGGAGTTCGATTCCGTCGGGGTTGACGAACGCATTGACGCCGATGATCGGATAGCTGCCGTCGTGCTTGCGCCGCTCGTAGTAGAGGGACTCTTCCTGGATCTTGCCGCGCTGATAGCCCGTTTCCATGGCACCGAGCACCCCGCCGCGCTCCGAGATCCGCTCGAATTCCCTGAGGACCGCCTCCTCCACCAGATCGGTCAGTTGATCGATGATGAACGATCCCTGGTTCGGGTTCTCGTTCATGGCGAGGCCCCACTCCCGGTTGATGATCAACTGAATGGCCAGCGCACGGCGCACGCTCTCTTCCGTCGGCGTGGTGATCGCCTCATCATAGGCGTTGGTATGCAGGCTGTTGGTGTTGTCGTAGGTGGCGATCAATGCTTGCAGGGTCGTGCGGATGTCGTTGAAGGCGTACTCCTGGGCATGCAGCGACCGGCCCGAGGTCTGGGTGTGGTACTTGAGCTTCTGCGAGCGCTCGTTGGCACCGTACTTGAAGCGTAGCGCCGTCGACCAGATGCGCCGGGCGACGCGGCCCATGACCGCGTACTCCGGCTCCATGCCGGCCGAGAAGAAGAATGACAGGTTGGGCGCGAAGTCATCGATGTGCATGCCCCGGGCGAGGTACGCCTCGACGTAGGTGAAGCCATTGGCCAGCGTGAAAGCAAGCTGGGAAATGGGGTTCGCCCCGGCCTCGGCGATGTGATAGCCGGAAATGGAGACGGAATAGAAGTTCCGGACGCCGTGGTGTACGAACCATTCCTGGATGTCCGCCATCATCCGCAGCGCGAACTCGGTCGAGAAGATGCAGGTGTTCTGTCCCTGGTCTTCCTTCAGAATGTCGGCCTGAACGGTGCCACGGACGTTCTGCAAGACCCAGGTTCGAACCTTCAGGGCCTCTTCCTCGGTCGGCGATCGGCCGTTCTCCGCTTCGAAGCGTTCGAGTTGCTGGTCAATGGCGGCATTGAAGAACATCGCCAGCATCGCCGGCGCCGGGCCGTTGATGGTCATGGAGACGGAGTTTTTCACGTCGCAGAGGTCGAAGCCGCCGTACAGCACCTTGATGTCGTCGAGCGTTGCGATCGACACGCCGGAATTGCCGATCTTGCCGTAGATATCGGGGCGCTCCGCCGGATCAAACCCGTAGAGGGTGACTGAGTCGAAGGCGGTGGACAGGCGCTTCGCGTCCATGTCCTTCGACAGGAACTTGAACCGCCGATTGGTGCGAAAAGGATCGCCCTCGCCAGCGAACATCCGCGTCGGATCCTCGCCCTCGCGGCGGAAGGCGAACACACCCGCCGTGTAGGGGAACGCGCCCGGCACGTTCTCCCTGAGCAGCCAGCGCAGGCGCTCGCCGTCGTCGGCGAAGCGCGGCAACGCCACCTTCGGGATCCGCGTGCCGGAGAGCGAGGTGTGCGCGAGGCGCGTCCGGCTTTCCTTCTCGCGCATGCGGACAACGTATTCGTCGCCGACATAGGCGTCCTGCACCGTGTCCCACATCTCCAGCATCTTGCGGCAGCGCGGATCCTGGGCGGCATCGCGGTCGCCGAGCAGCGCTTCGACCGCCGCCGTGTCGTCGCCCGCCGCCGACAGCAGCCGCCGGGTTTCGCGCAGGGCCTGGCGGTCACGCGCGATCGCCATCTCGGCGTCGATGGTTCGGTGATAGCCCCGCACCACGTCGGCGATCTCAGCCAGATAGCGGCGTCGCGTCGCCGGCACGATGCCGGCGCCGGCATCCGAGCACCGTGTTGCCGGAATGTCGACGGCCGTCTTCCAGTGTCCCAACCCGCGCTCGTTGAACCGCGTGATCAGTTCGCCGTAAAGCGCGGTCACCCCCGGGTCGTTGAAGCGGGACGCGATGGTGCCGAACACGGGCATCTCTTCGGGCGCCTGGGCAAAAGCCTCGCGGTTGCGCTGGAACTGCTTGGCAACGTCGCGATGTGCGTCGCGCGCACCCTGACGATCGAACTTGTTGATGGCGACGATGTCGGCGAAATCGAGCATGTCGATCTTCTCGAGCTGCGACGCGGCGCCGAACTCGGGCGTCATCACGTACAGCGAGACGTCGACGAACGGCACGATGCCGGCATCCCCCTGCCCGATCCCGGGCGTCTCGACGATCACCAGATCGGTGCCGGCCGCCTTGGTCGCGGCAATGACATCGGTGAGGGACGGCGGGACTTCGTTGCCGGTCTCCCGTGTGCCGAGGGAGCGGACGTAGACAGACGGCGCATCGATGGCGTTCATGCGGATGCGATCGCCGAGCAGCGCGCCGCCGGTCTTGCGCCGCGACGGATCGATGGCGATGACCGCGATCTTCGGCTCGCCGGAGTACAAGCGGAAGCGGCGCACGATCTCGTCGGTCAGCGACGACTTGCCGGCCCCCCCGGTGCCGGTGATGCCGAGCACCGGCACGACGCCGCGGCGATGCGCCATCGCATGGATCTCATCGCGGTGCACGGCATCCAACGCGCCGTCCTGCAGCGCGGTGATGACGCGCGCCAGCAGCCGCGTGTCGCCGTCCGCGAGGCCGGCCAGGCTGGTCGGCGGGGCGGCGGACAGGTCATAGTCGGCCTTGTCCACCATGTCGTCGATCATGCCTTGCAGGCCCATGTGGCGGCCGTCCTCGGGACTGTAGATGCGCGCCACGCCGTAGGCGTGCAGATCGGCGATCTCCTGAGGCACGATGACGCCACCGCCACCGCCGAAGATCCGGATGTTCTCGCCGCCACGCTCGCGCAGCAGGTCGACCATGTACTTGAAGAACTCGATGTGACCGCCCTGGTAGGAACTGACGGCAATGCCCTGCACGTCTTCCTGCAAAGCCGCCGAGACGATCTCCTGGACGGACCGATTGTGGCCCAGATGGATTACCTCGGCCCCGGCCGCCTGCAGCATGCGGCGAATGATGTTGATGGAAGCGTCGTGGCCGTCGAACAGACTGGCGGCGGTCAGAAAGCGGACCGGACCCCGCGATCGCCCCGTCCGGTCGATATCTTGCCGTCTGGGTTGGCTTGCAATGATGTCGTCAGGCACGCTGGTTCCTCCGGTCGGCACAGTGGCTGGGAGCGGCAATGCTGTCTCCCGGGTTCCGTTCAGCCTAAAGAATTCGGCGGGTGTCGTAAACGTTCTGCCGCGGCCGGGCGCCGGCCACCGGACGGCAATTTCGTCGCCAAGCCCGAGGCGGCTGTGTATGCTCGGAGCGCTTTCCGAACCGGCGATTGAGAAAAGAGAGGAACGACGGTGAGCCAACAGTCCATGCATCCGGAAACGCTGGCCCTGCACGGTGGATACCGGCAGGACGATGCGACGGGCGCCGTCGCCGTGCCCATCTATCAGACGACGTCCTACCAGTTCCGCGGCACGCAGCATGCCGAGAACCTGTTCGCCCTAAAGGAACTCGGCAACATCTACACGCGGATCATGAATCCGACGTCCGACGTGCTGGAGCGGCGGCTGACCGCCATCGAGGGCGGCGCCGCGGGGCTGGCGCTGAGTTCGGGCCAGGCGGCAACGACGTTCTGCATTCTCAATCTCTGCCGCGCCGGCGACAACTTTGTCAGTTCCACGGACCTCTACGGCGGCACCTGGAACCTGTTCTCCAACACCATCTCGACCATGGGGATCGAGGTCCGCTACGTCGACCCGGCCGACCCCGAGGGCTTCCGCCGGGCAACGGACCAGCGCACGCGCTGCTACTACGCCGAGACGCTGCCGAACCCGAAGCTCAACGTTTTTCCGATCAAGGAGGTGGCGGACATCGGCCGGGACCTTGGGGTGCCGCTGATCGTCGACAACACCGCCGCGCCGGTGATCTGCCGGCCGCTGCAGCACGGCGCCGCGGTTGTCATGTACTCGACGACGAAGTACATCGGCGGACACGGAACGTCGATCGGCGGCGTGGTCGTCGATGGCGGCACGTTCGACTGGGAAGCCCACGCCGACCGGTTTCCGAGCCTCAGCGAGCCCGATCCGAGCTATCACGGTGCCATCTGGACCGAGGCGGCCAAGCCGCTCGGACCGATCGCCTACATCCTCCGCATGCGCGTCGTGCTGTTGCGGGACATCGGCGCCGCCATGAGCCCGTTCAACGCGTTCCTGTTCATCCAGGGTCTCGAGACCCTGCCGCTCCGCATGCGCCAGCACTGCGCGAACGCAGCCGGCGTGGCGGAATTTCTGACGCGGCATCCGAAAGTCGAAACCGTCATCTATCCGTCCCTGAAGGACCAGGAGATGCGCCGTCGTGCCGACGCCTACCTGCAAGGCGGATATGGAGGGCTCGTCGGCTTCGAATTGAAGGGCGGGCGCGAAGCCGGCCGGCGGTTCATTGACGCCCTGCAGATGATCTATCACGTCGCCAATATCGGCGACGCCCGGACGCTGGCCATCCATCCGGCGACGACCACCCATTCCCAACTCTCCGACGAGGACCGGCTGGCGACGGGCGTGTCGGAAGGATACGTCCGGCTCTCCGTCGGGATCGAGCATATCGACGACATCCTGGCGGACATCGGCCAGGCCCTCGACCAGGCTTGATGCGCACGCTGCGACCGAGACGACCCGGGCTTGAGGCGTTTCCCCGAACGCGGCTGCGCCGCAATCGGAAGGCCGAGTGGTCGCGGCGGCTGGTCGCCGAGTCCTGCCTGTCCGTCGACGACCTGATCTGGCCGGTGTTCATCGTTGATGGCGTGAACCGGCGTTACCCGGTTCCGTCGATGCCCGGGGTCGAGCGGATTTCGGTGGACCTGCTCGGCGAGGCGCTCGGCGAGGCCTGCTCCCTCGGCCTGCCGGCCGTGGCGCTGTTCCCGTCCGTCGATCCGGCCTGCAAGACGCCCGACTGCCGAGAGGCGTTCAATCCGGAGAACCTGGTGTGCCGCGCCATCCGGGCGGCGAAGGACGCCTGTCCCCAGCTCGGCGTGATCTGCGACGTGGCGCTCGATCCTTTCAACAGTGACGGGCACGACGGCCTGGTTCGCGACGGCGTCGTGCTCAACGACGAAACGTTGGACGTGCTTTGCCGCCAGTCGGTCACGCAGGCAGCGGCGGGCTGCGACGTGATGGCGCCGTCGGACATGATGGACGGCCGGGTCGGCGCCATCCGCGATGCGCTGGATGACGCCGGACACACCGATGTGCAGATCCTCTCCTATGCCGCCAAGTATGCGTCCACCTTCTACGGGCCGTTCCGCGACGCGGTGGGCTCGGCGGGAGCTCTCAAGGGCGACAAGAAGACGTATCAGATGGATCCGGCCAACGGCGACGAAGCCCTGCGGGAGGTCGCGCTGGACATCGCCGAAGGCGCGGACGGCGTCATGGTCAAGCCGGGGCTGCCCTA
>CAZBWP010000025.1:5458-6804 GCA_964495295.1 uncultured Rhodospirillaceae bacterium
GAAATGAACACCTTCGCCTCGTCCGACGGCAACGCATGCCCCCCGCCGAACACGAAGATGCGCGAATGTTCAAGAAACCGGCCGACGATGCTCCTCACCTCGATATTGTCCGACAGCCCCGGCACCCCTGGACGAAGGCCGCAGATGCCGCGAACGATCGCGCACACCTTCACCCCTGCCCGCGACGCCTCATACAGTGCATCGATCAGACCATTGTCGATGAGCGCGTTGGACTTGATCCAGATCGTTGCGGGGTGCCCGGCGCGGGCATGGGCGACTTCGCCTTCGATCAGCGCCATCAGCGTCGGGCGCATCGTCGTCGGCGAAATGGCGAGCTTGTCCAACGACTTGGGCGGATCGAAGCCGGTCATGTAATTGAACACCTTCGACGCATCACGGCACAGGACCGCATCGCACGTAAACAGGGACAAGTCCGTGTAGATGCGCGCCGTGATCGGATGGTAGTTGCCCGTCCCGAAATGCGCATAGCCGCGCAGCCGGCCGCTCTCCCGGCGGATCACCAAGTTGATCTTGGCGTGGATCTTCTTGTCGAGGAATCCGTAAACCACATGCACGCCGGCGTCTTCCAGTTCGCGAGCCCAACGAATGTTGGCTTCTTCATCAAAACGCGCCTTCAACTCGACCACGGCCGTGACCTGCTTGCCGGCCTCCGCGGCTTCGATCAGCGCGGCAACGATGGGGGACCTGGAACTGGTGCGATAGAGGGTTTGCTTGATGGCGACAACGTCCGGGTCGCGCGCTGCCTGCGTGACGAAGCGAATGACGGCGTCGAAACTTTCGTATGGATGGTGGACGACGAAATCCTTGGCCCGGATCGCCGCAAAAACGTCGTCGCCGAAATCGCGGATCCGCTCCGGAAAACGCGGCGTGTAGGGCGGGTACAGCAGGTCGGGCCGATCGTCGACGATCAGGTGTTTGATGTCCGCGAGACCGAGGATGCCTTCGCGCGGGTAAACGTCTTCCGGGTGGACGCCAAGTTCCCCGACGATGACCTCGTGCAGTTCCGGATCGATGTCGGCATTGATCGACAGACGGATCACCGAGCCACGGCGGCGACGCTTCAGCGCGGACTCGAACGTCTCGACCAGATCCTCGGCGCGTTCGTCGATCTCCATGGCGCTGTCGCGAACGACGCGGAACACGCCCGTCTTGAGAACCCGCGATCCGGGAAACAGGTGGTCCAAACACAGCGCAATCATGTCCTCAAGCGGCACGAACCGGATGGCATCACCCGGCAATCGAACGAACCGCTCCACCTGCGGCGGCACCGGCACAAGCGCGTGGGTGATGTCGCCGTTGGACCGTCGGAGTTGCAGGAACAGGCA
>CAZBWP010000025.1:6904-15042 GCA_964495295.1 uncultured Rhodospirillaceae bacterium
CGATCTGCGCCTTCACGCCGGCGACGCGCACCATGTAGAACTCGTCCCAGTTCGATGCCGAGATCGACAGGAAGCGAACGCGTTCCAGTAGCGGATTGCCGGGATTGCGGGCCTCTTCGAGCACCCGCTCGTTGAACGCGAGCCATGAAAGCTCGCGATTGATGAAGCGTTCGGGGGACGTCGGCGAGATGGCTGCCGGCGCCGTCATCGGGTCTGGCTCGTCGGTCATGTCCTCGTCTTCCTGCGCGAGCATGAGCGGCAGCGGCCGGGCCGCGCCCTCATCCCGGCCCCGAAGCAGCGTGGGCGGCCCAGGTCAGCGCAAGAGCCACTCCCGGACGGGATCGATCTGGTTGCGATCCATCATCATCGGCGCGTGGCCGACGCCCCCGAATTCGATCAGTTCCGCCTGAGGACCGCGGGTGAGCATCTCTTCGGCGGTCTCGCGATACAGGATGTCGGACTCGGCGCCGCGAACAATCAGCGTCGGCGTTTTCACCAGATCCCAGACCGGCCAGAGGGTTACGGGCTCCGAGAAGCCATCCTTGAACGGTTCGGCGATGCGTGGATCGAAGTGCAACTTCCAAAGACCGGCCGCCTCATCATAGCGCGAGCCGTGCTTCGCGACCATTGCCCATTGCTCGTTGCTCAGGGGACCGTAAGGCGCACACACCTCGCGCAGGTACGCTTCCAGCGAGATCAGATCGCGAAAGGACGGATCGTTGCCGACCCAGCTTGAAATGCGTTCCAGCGCCGGCAGGTCGATGAACCCGCCGATGTCATCGAGGACGAGCTTGCGAATGGGCGTGTTCGGTTGCGCCGCCAGCGTCATGCCGAGAAGCCCCCCGAGCGACACCCCGAACCAGTCCACCGCCTCCACGTCCAGCCGCGCCAACACCGACGCCAGGTCCTGCAGGTAGGTCGCCGGTTGGTAATCTGCCGGCACCGGCAGCCAATGGCTGGCGCCGCGACCCGGCAGATCGACGCAGACGACGCGGTAGCGGTCCGCCATCGCCGCGGCAAAGGTGTCGAAATCCCGGCCGCGCCGCGTCAGGCCATGCACGCAGACCAGAACGTTCGTGTTGGTCGGATCGCCCCATTCGAAATAGGCGATCTTGTGGAATCCGTGCGGCCCGAGGCTCATCAGGCTTTTCTCGATCATCGGCATGGCGCATCTCCCTGTCATCGGCGACCGATGATCGACGAGCTTCGGGTTCCGATCAAGCCCGGGTTGGCTGAGGCGCCGCTTCTACCAAACCGAAGCCAGCGTTTTGCCTGTCAGGTCTTCGAAAATCCGCTCCACGTCCTCCAGACGGCAGAGCTCGGTCCCGGCGGTCATCACGGCGGCGGTGCCGCATGCGTTGCCGAGGGCAAACGCATCGGCCGTGCTCATCTCTCGGGCAAGGCCGGCAACCAGCCCGCCGACGAAGCTGTCGCCGGCACCGACGGTGCTGATGACCTCGACCTTTGGCGTGGGCAGGCGGAGGGTCTCATCCTTGGACACCAGCAGCGCGCCCTCCTCACCGAGGGTCAGGGCAACCATCTCCGCTTTGCCTTCGTCGACGATCTGCCGGCACATCTCTTCCTGGTCTTCCGGCGTCACCGCCTTGCGCCCGACCAGCCCCTCCAGTTCGCGCTTGTTGGGCTTGACGATGTAGACACCGGCCTTGAGGGATTCGAAAAGCGCGCGCCCGGACGTGTCGAGAACCACCTTCGTTCCCGTTTCCTTGGCACGCGTGGTGACCTGGGCATAGAAATCGGCAGGGACGCCGCCGGGCAGGCTGCCGGTGAGCACGAAAAAGTCCGCCTCATACTCACAAACCGCGTCGAGGCACTGCCGCCACTCGTCTTCAGTGAGCGTCGGGCCTGGCGGCGTGATCCGGTATTCCTGGTTGGTCGACTTCTCGTAGATCGTCGCGCTCGTCCGCGTTCTGTCCGTGATCGGAATGGTCCGGGTCAACAGCCCGTTATGATCCACCATTTCGCGGAAGAACTGACCGGTCAGCCAGCCGGCAGTGTAGATTGCAATGCTGCGGCCCCCGAGGATCTTGATGACCCTGGACACATTGATGCCTCCCCCTCCCGGGAATTGGAGCGGCGCATTCGCGCGAATTTTTGCGACCGGCACCATGTCCTGGACATCGTATTGAACGTCAATGCTTGGATTGAGGGTCAAGGTAACAATCGACTTCAATGGTTTTCTCCCGCGGCAGCGTCGTTCGGGGCTGAATGTGTCTCAGCGCGGTTAGTAGCGACATGTGGCCACGGGTTCAACTACCGCGACGGCGGTTCAAGGCGAAGGTTTTTAGACATCGTGGTCGTGGTCGCTGCCTTTCCCGAACGGAAGCGCGCATGGATTGTCCCCCGGCATGTCGACGGCGACGCTCAGCGGCAGCATGCTCGTGCTGATGGCCTGTCGGACGGACCCGTCTGCGGTGGACCGCATGAGGTGCCGGACCGTCGTTCAACCGGTCTTTTCCAGATCGGCTTCGGAGACATCGACGTCGAACGGCGCGAAATCAAAGTGGCCGTAGCGTTTGGCAACCTCCTCCGCCTTGGGCCGCCCCTCGACGAAAGGACGATAGGCCTTGTCCTGCAAAAGGATGTGGTGGTTCAGCCACTCCGTGAGAAACACCAGCATCTCGCCATGGGTGACGGCGATGGGATCCCGCTGGAAGCGATCGATGAAGTCCACGACCTCGCGGGTGAGTTCCGCATGCTCGGCGCGATGCGAGTCGATGTCGGGATAGTCGCACGCTTCCATCACGCGCTCTTCCCGTTCGAAGTGAAAGCGGGTGTAGGCGAGAAGCGCATCAAGCACTTCGGAAACAACGACCCTGGTCTCGAAGCGCCGCGCGGTTGCGCGGTCGAGATGGTTGATCAATCCGATGAGGACCCGGTGATCGCTGTCGAGGCGTGGCACACCAACGCTCATCGCCTCCGACCAAGTGATCACGAACGCCTCCAACTCCCAGCGGCCAAGACTCCTCCCTGCTCATAGCACGCTTGGAGTAGGCCCGCCACTGTTTGCGCTGAGCGTGCGCGCCCCTCGGCTCATATGTCGGCGTAGACGTGGGTCTCCGCTTGCCCTCCCGGGTGGGTCACGGCGCCGTTGCAGGCGTCGCCCACCAATTGCGCATATTTGTACAGTGCGCCGGCCTGGAAATCGTGTTGACGGGGCCGCCACGCCTCCCGGCGCGCGGCCAACTCGGCGTCCGAGATGGCCACGTCAAGCCTTCCGGTCTCGGCGTCGATGATGATCATGTCGCCATCGCGGAGCAAACCGATCGGTCCCCCGACGGCGGCCTCGGGTCCGACGTGGCCGACGCAGAAACCGCGTGTCGCGCCGGAGAATCGGCCATCGGTGATCAACGCCACCTTGTCGCCCGCGCCTTGGCCGTACAGGGCCGCCGTCGTCGACAGCATCTCGCGCATCCCGGGACCGCCGCGCGGTCCCTCATAGCGGATGACCAGGACATCCCCTTCCCGGTAGTCGCGGCGCTCGACCGCGGCGAAGCATTCCTCCTCGCTGTCGAAGCAGCGCGCCGGCCCCTGGAACGTCAGGGTTTTCATGCCCGCAACTTTGACGATCGCGCCCTGCGGCGCCAGCGACCCCTTGAGGCCGACGACGCCGCCCGTGGGCGACAGGGGCGCCGAGAGCGGCAGGATGACTTTCTGCTCGGACGACACCACCACATCGGCGAGATTCTCGGCCAGCGTTCGCCCGGTGACGGTGAGACAGTCGCCATGGAGGTAGCCGCCATCCAGCAGCACCTTCAGCAGGGCGGGAACGCCGCCGGCCTCGTAGAGATCCTTCGCAACGTAGCGGCCGGCGGGCTTGAGGTCGGCAATGTACGGCGTCCGGCGGAAGATCTCGCAGACCGCGTCGAGGTCGAAGTCGATCCCGCACTCGTGGGCGATCGCCGGCAGGTGCAGTCCCGCGTTGGTCGAGCCGCCCGAGGCCGCGACCACGGTCGCGGCGTTCTCCAGGGCCTTGCGGGTGACGATGTCCCGCGGCCTGATGCGCTGGGCAACCAGATCCATCACCGCCTCCCCGGACGCCTCGCACAGGGCATCGCGGGACTCGTAGGGCGCCGGCGCGCCGGCCGAGCCCGGCAACGCGAGGCCGATGGCTTCCGAAACGCAGGCCATGGTGTTGGCGGTGAACTGGCCCCCACAGGAGCCGGAGGACGGACAGGCGACACACTCCAACTCATGGAGTTCTTCGTCGCTGATGCCGCCGACGGCGTGCTGGCCGACCGCTTCGAACACGTCCTGAACGGTGACGTCCCGGCCGTGATACCGTCCCGGCAGGATCGATCCGCCATAGATAAACACCGACGGCACGTTCAGGCGGACCATCGCCATCATCATGCCGGGCAACGATTTGTCGCAGCCGGCGAGGCCGACGAGGGCGTCATAGCAGTGGCCGCGCATGGTCAATTCGACGGAGTCGGCGATCACCTCACGTGACACCAGGGACGATTTCATGCCCGCGTGCCCCATGGCGATGCCGTCGGTCACGGTGATGGTGACGAACTCGCGCGGCGTCCCACCCCCTGTCTTGACGCCCAGCTTCACCGCCTGGGCTTGGCGCGAGAGTGCGATGTTGCAGGGGGCGGCCTCGTTCCAGCATGTGGCCACGCCGACGAACGGCTGATGGATCTCACGGTCCGACAAACCCATCGCATAGTAGTACGATCGATGCGGTGCCCGCTCCGGCCCTTCGGTCACGTGGCGGCTGGGCAGCCGCGACTTGTCGAAACTGCGATGGCGGACGTCGTCGGGCACGGCCGGTCTCCTCTTTCCCAATCCTGAGTGGCAAGGATAGTGGAGCGCCCGCTTGATGCCTAGCCTTAGCAGGCGGGCGGGTCGGCAACCCGAGGCATATCGGGCGGTCATCGTCTGCTGCACCATGCCGCCGGGCGTGACTCATTGAGCCGCCGCTGCACGCCGAGTGCCGCGAAAACCCTGCGCCCGTCAGCGTGGTTCTGGATCGACGCTCACGGCAGCGGTCATTTCACGGGCTCGCCGGCTCGCTGCGCCGTTGCCGCACAGAACGCGCGCCACCCCCGATAGTCCGAGATGTCCTTGGCGCCTGTCAGACCCGCGCTTTCACAGAGGAACCCCATCACGCGGTCGCCGGTATCCAATTCGACGCTGCCGATCCCCAGTGGGGCGGGAATGCCTGCAACGAAGTCGCCCAGCTCGGTTTTCGGCAAACCCCAGACCTCCAGCTCCACCGCCACACCGCCCGACTGGTCCCGCCGCCGGACCATGCCCGGACGGTATGGCGGCCCCCCGGCCAAGGCATGCAGGCTGTAAACTGGGGCAGACCGTGCGCTCCCCAGGAAGCGTGCGCCACGCCGTGTCAACTCATGGTTCAGGGGCAGGCCCGACATGTGGGCGCCACACACGGCGAGCGCGATTTCGTCCGGCTCGGGCTGGAGCCGTGCCGTGGGGGGCTGCGTCAAGATCTCCCAGCCCGTTGCGCCGGGCCGGACCCGCATCATCGCCTCGATGCGCAACCCCTCGGCGGCCAGGATGCCGTCGGCTCCGGCGCGGCCGATCAGGGTGATGCTGCCCGGCCTGCCGTCGCTGCGAGGCGCCGTCGGGACGGTCAGGGCACAGAGGTCGAGCAGGTTGACGAAATTGGTATAGGTGCCGAGGTTGGTGTTCGGCGTAAAGGGATCGGCCGCCAGGACCTCCAGCGTGTAAAAAGTGGGGATGCTGGGCACGCAGATCATGTCCGCTGCCTTGAGGATCGGCGCGCAGCGTTGCTTGAGTTCTTCGAGCCGGTAGATGCCCCGGAAAGCATCGGCGGCGCTCAAGCCTGCCGCCTTGCCGATAATCGCCCGCGTGACCCGATGGACCGCGTCCGGGTTGTGTTTGAGCAGATCCTCGATCACCGTGTAACGTTCGGCCACCCACGCCCCTTCGTAGAGCATCCGCGCAACATCGTAGAAAGGGCCGAAGTCCACCCGGGAAATCGTCGCGCCAGTCGCCTCGAGCCGGAGCACCGTGGTCTCGAAGGCGGCGGCCTGCACGGCATCGCCACAGAACTTGAGGCTGGCCGCATCGGGCACGGCGATGCGCGGCGCGGGCAGCGGCGCCGGCAGGGCGCCCACCCGGATCGATCTGGAAAACGCATCATCAGGATCGGGCGCGGTAGCCGCCTGCAAGACGTCATGGGCATCGGCGACCGTCAGCGCGAAGACCGAAATGGTATCCAACGTGCGGCAGGCCGGCACAACGCCGCCGGCCGACAGCGCCCCGACGGTCGGTTTCAGGCCGACGATGTTGTTCAGGGCCGCGGGCACCCGTCCCGACCCCGCCGTGTCGGTTCCCAGCGCGAAGGCGACGATGCCATGCGCCACCGCCACGGCCGACCCCGAGGACGACCCGCCGGGCACGATCGCCGCGTCGATCGCGTTGCGCGGCACGGGGTAAGGCGATCGGACCCCCACCAGCCCGGTGGCGAACTGATCGAGGTTGGTCTTGCCGATGGGGATGGCCCCTGCCCTGCGCAGCCGCGCGACGACGAAGGCGTCAGCCTCGGGGCTGTACGAAAAAGCCGGACAGGCCGCGGTCGTCGGCATCCCTGCCACGTCGATGTTGTCCTTGACGACGAACGGAAGGCCCCAGAGTGGCAGGCGGAGGTTTCGCGCGCCCAGGGCCTCGGCCAGCGCCAATGCCTCGGCCTCGTCGGCCAGGTGGATGAAGATGCCCGGGTCATCCACGGCCCGGATGCGCGCATACACTTCGGCCACGACCTGGCGCGGTGTGACCCCCGCGGCGTAGACCGAGCGCAGGGCGGCAAACGTGAACGGCAGGCTCTTCAGCATGGCGACAGGCCCATCCCTCATTCCGCCGCATTCGCGAGGGGGAGTGCGGCGGTCTGATCCAGCACGGGGGGTTTGGGCACGGCAGACAGGAGAACACGGGTGTAGGGGTGGGAGGGCGACTCCATCACCGCCTCGCACGGGCCCTCCTCGACGATCTCGCCGCCCTGCATCACGATCACATGGTGGCAAAGGAGTCTGACCACGTTCAGGTCATGACTGACGAAGAGATAGGTCATGCCCAGTTTCGCCCGCAGGTCGGCAAGCAGGTTGAGCACCACCGCCTGGATCGAGACGTCCAGCGCCGCCGTCGGTTCGTCGAGGATCAGGAACTTCGGACTCAGCGCGATGGCGCGGGCGATCCCCACCCGTGCCTTCTGCCCGCCCGACAACTGATGCGGGAACCGTTCCAGCAGATGCGGCGGCAGGCCCGTCAGGTCGGCGAGTTCCTCGATGCGCGCGGTGAGCGCCACGCCGCGCATCCCCGCCAGCCGTCGCAGCGGCTCGGCGATGCTCTGCCGCGCCGTATGGCGAGGGTTCAGGCTGTCGGTGGCGTCCTGAAAGACCATCTGGATCTGGCCCCGAAGCGGGTTGCGTGCGAAGCGTTCCGCGGGGATGCTTGCGATATCCTCACCTTGAAAGAGGATGTCGCCACTCGTCGGGTCGAGCAGCCGGACCAGCATGGCCGAGGTGGTGGACTTGCCGCAGCCGGATTCTCCCACCAGTCCGATGCTCTGCCCTTCGTGGATGGTGAAGGAGATGCCCTTGACCGCGTGCACGGGGCCGGACTTCCCTTGATACGTCTTGATGAGATCGCGCACCTCCACGAGAGGCTTTGACCCCGGCCGGTGGTTGGGCAGCGGCGTGCGCAGGTCCTCGGGCAGCAGCGAACGCAATGTCGCGCCGGGTCGCGGGGTCGCGTCCACCAGCTTGCGGGTGTAGGGGTGGCTCGGATTGGCGAACAGCTCTGCCGATGCCCCGGTTTCCACGATCAGGCCGTCCTTCATCACCGCCAGCCGGTCGCAGTATTCCGCCGCCAGTCCCAGGTCATGGGTGATCAGGATCGACGACATTCCCCGGTCGCGGATCAGATCACGGGTCAGTTCCATCACGGCCTTCTGGGTGGTGATGTCGAGCCCCGTCGTCGGCTCGTCCGCGATCAACAGGCGCGGCTCGCAGGCCAGCGCGATGGCAATCACCACGCGCTGGCACATGCCTCCCGAAAGCTCGAACGGATAGGCATTGTAGCGGGCCTCCGGGTCGTTGATCCGCACCGCGCGAAGCGCTGCGATGGCCTTG
>CAZBWP010000025.1:15142-18132 GCA_964495295.1 uncultured Rhodospirillaceae bacterium
GTAGCGGGCCTCCGGGTCGTTGATCCGCACCGCGCGAAGCGCTGCGATGGCCTTGTCGCGGGCGTCGGCGCGGCTGGCGCGAAGGTGCTGGCGCAGCACGTCCTCGATCTGATGGCCGACCTTGCGAATGGGGTTGAGCGCCGCCCTTGGATTCTGGAAGACCATCGAGATTTCGCGACCGCGGATGTCCCGCATGTCCCGCTCCGCGGCGCGGCGCAAGTCGATGCCGCTGTAGGTCACCTCGCCCGCCTTGATCGAACCGCCGGCATCGAGGATGCGCATCAACGCGTACGAGGTGACGGATTTGCCCGATCCGCTTTCGCCCACGATCCCCAGGGTTTCGCCCTTGGCCAGGTCAAAGCTGATGCCGCGCACCGCCTCCACCTCGCCCCGGCGGGTGCGAAAGGAGACGGCGAGGTCCTTGATCGACAGCATCGTCACGTCCTCCGCCGGGGATCGACGATATCGCGCAGCCCGTCGCCCATGAGATTGAAGGTGAACACGGCCAACATCAGCCAGAGACCCGGGAACAACGCCACCCACCATTGCCCCGAGACGATGTAGTTCGCCCCTTCCGCCACCATGATCCCCCATTCCGGCGTGGGCGGCCGCACGCCGAGGCCGATGAAGGACAGTCCGGCGGCATTCAGGATCGCCCACCCGAGGTTGAGGGAGACCTGCACCATCATCGGCGGCAAGGCGTTGGGAAAGATATGGAAGGCGACCACCCGGGCATGCGAATTGCCGGACAGGCGTGCCGCCAGCGCGAACCCGGCCTCGCGGCGGATGTTGACCTCGGCCCGCACGAGGCGGGCGTAGAACGGGACGTTGATGATCGCCGTGGCGTAGATGATGTTCTCGATGGTGTTGCCCAGGGCCGCGACGATCCCCATGGCCAGCACGAAGAGCGGGAACGCCATGATGGTGTCGAGCACGCGATTGAGCACCGCGTCGAGCCAGCCGCCCCAGTAGCCCGCGACCGCGCCGAGCACCGAACCCATGGCAAATGAGAGCGCCACCGCTGCGACCGAGATCTGCAGGTCGAGCCGGGTTGCCACGATCACCCGGCTGAACACGTCGCGACCCAGGTTGTCGGTGCCGAACCAGTGGTCCCAACTCGGCGGCTGCAACGCCCGTGCCGTGTTCGAGGCCAGCGGGTCGTAGGGCACCAAATGCGGGCCGAGCAGGGCCGAAAGGATGAAGAACGCGAACAGGCAGAATGAGAACAGCGTGACCGGGTTGTCGCGCAGCACATAGATCAGATGCGCCAACGTGCTGTCGCGGCGCTTGTCGAGGACGTCCGTGGCGGCGGTCATTTCGAGCCGAACCCGATGCGCGGATCGATCAGCGCATAGCTGAGGTCGATCACCAGGTTGAGGAAGACAAACAAGAGCGCCATCGCCAGGACGAACCCCTGCACCGCCGCGTAGTCCGACACCACCAGCGCCTCGACCGCGTAGGAGCCGATGCCGGGCCAGGCAAAAACTTTCTCCACCAGCACGTTGGCGCCGAGGACGAAGGAGAAAACCATGCCGAGGGTGGTGACGACCGGCAGCAGCGCGTTGCGGAAGGCGTAGCCGAACAGCACCGTGGCGCCCGAAAGTCCCGCCGCCCGCGCCGTGCGCACGTAGTCCGACGAAAGCGCCGACAGCATCGCCGCTCGCGTCATCCGGGCGATCGGGGCCAACGTGAACAGCGCGAGCGTGACCGCGGGCAGGATCAACTGGCGCAGGGCGGCAAAGAAGGTCTCTGCGTCACCGGCGAGCAGGGAGTCGATCAGGAAGAAACCGGTGACCCGAGGCGGATCGAGGTAGATGAAATCCAGCCGTCCCAACGGCGACGGTGCCACGCCCAACAAATAATAGAACACATAGACGAGCAGGATGCCGGTGAAGAAGGTGGGCAGCGACACCCCCGCCGTGACCAGCACCCGGCACAAATGATCGACCCAGGACCCCTGCCGCACCGCCGCCAGCACCCCCAGGGGCACGGCGATCGTGCACGACAGCAACAGCGCCGACAGCGTCAGTTCCAGCGAGGCGGGCAGCCGCGAGGCCAGATCGGTCAGCACGGGCTGTCCGGTCGAGATCGAGCGACCCAGGTCGCCTTGCAGCAGGTCGCCCACGTAGAGGAAGAACTGCTGAGGCAAGGGCTTGTCGAGGCCGAGCGCCGCGCGGACCTCGGCGATCGACTGTTCGCTTGCCATGGCCCCCGCGAAATACACCGCCGGATCGCCGGGCAGGGCGCGTGTCAGCACAAAGCTGATGATCACCACGCCAATCACCACGGGCATGGTCTGGGCCAAGCGCAAGCCGATGGTCGTGACGCGGGGGCCCATGACGTCAGGCGCCCCGCAGCGGGCGAACGTCGAGCTGGCGATGGAACCAGAATTCGTAGCCGTCAGCCCCGTTCACCGCAACGTTCAGCGCGGGCTGCCAGAGCGGGATGCGCGGCAGATCCTCGATCACCAGTTCGAACATGCGCTTGATCAGGCCGGCATACTCTGGATCGTCCATGGCCATGTGCAGCGCCCGATCGGTCAACGCATCCACGTCGGCATTGGCGTAATTGGATGAATTGAACAGCCGGCCCTTCTGGTAGGCCCAGAAGAAATAGTAGCAGGGGGTGTTCAGCCAGCCGCCGAAGTTCTCCAGATGCAGGGGCAGGCTCTTTTCTACGAGCGCCACGGTCCGCCAGTTGGCGCCGGGGATCTTTTCGATCTCGGTGATGATGCCGATCTGGGCGAGGCTTTCCTGCATCAGCAGCGCGGTTGGTTCCATCCAGGCGGCGAGATCCAGACTGATCGATAGCGGCACCTTGAAGCCGTCCTTGAACGCCGATTTCGCCAAGTGCTCGCGCGCCCTGTCGAGGTCGGTCGCATACGGGAAGGGGCGCGGCCACTGGGTGTCGGCGATCTCCGACGACCCGCCCCACAGCGGCACGCCCCTGCCGTAGGCGGCCGTCTGGAAGATCGCCTCGTAGGGAATTGC
>CAZBWP010000026.1:0-13998 GCA_964495295.1 uncultured Rhodospirillaceae bacterium
CTGCTGAACGCCTCCCGAACCCGCGCCAGTCGCATCCTGCGGCGGCGGTTCGAAAGGCTGTGCCGCTTCCTCGCCGACAACCGCGATCGCATGCGCACCGTCGGTTTCAACGACCTCGCCGCCGGCCCGTCTACGTGGCCGACCACCCCGACGGACCTGCGTTCGCATCCCCTGCGCACCGCGATCCGCGTCGTCGAACAGATCGCCAGCCGCTAGAGCGGGACACCTGACAGCGCCTCCGCCGCGTTGCCGCCATCAGTCGTCGACGCGGGTGAACACGTCCGTGCGCCGGACACCGTTCGACGTCGGCATGTGTCGGAAGCTCCGCAGCGGCGTCATGTCGATCCCGGTGTCGGCATTGTCGACGACCACGATGCCTCCGACCTTGACCTTGGCCGACGCGTTCTGGATTCAGCGGTCGCGATAGCTTCCATCCACAATAATGAAATCGAAATGCTCGTCAGGGTATTGGAGGATCTTCCCCGTGTAGGACGCGCCATCGTCCTCCGCGTCGGTCAGCACAAGATCAACGGACAGATCTTTGACTTTTTCCCGCACTGTCGCGTACCACCCGGCGTCATCTTCGATGCTGACCAGCAAACCGCAGCGTTTCGCGAACCACGGCGTGCTGCGTCCGCTCCCCCATTCGAAGCCGACCATGTCAGGTTTCAGGAACGACTTGAGGAAAACGATGCTTTCGCGCGTCAGCCAGGGGCGATCGGGATAGCGCGCCTGATACATGAGTCCTTTCTGTCGCAGGAACCGCGCAGGCGCGACGACCGGGGCGGGCCGCCAGGAGAGGGAACGCCGCACCTTCCGACGCTCGCCCGACGAACACAAGGCCGGATCCGCGGGGACAGGATGCGCCGGGTTTCGGCCTTGCGCCACCGCTAGCGATCGATGATCTTAGCGCTTGGTTCGTCGAGCGACATAGCGCCCAACGGTTGCCGGTCGGCCGCAAAGTGCATGTCTTTCAGGTTCTGTCCCGCCGACCGGCGGTTGGTCTCCGGTGAAGGAATGGACCCACCAATGAGCCGCCTCAGTTCCCTCCTCAGCCATCCGGTCCTGCTGCGCCTGTTCGAGGTCGTCGACCGGCGAAGCGAGAACCGGATGACGGAATTCGGCATGCTCGCGCAGGCGTTCGAGTTCTGTAAGATCAACAACATCGAAGGCGACTACTTCGAGTTCGGAGTTTGGCGCGGCAAGACGTTCACCTACGCGCGGACCATGGCCCGCCGATACGGTTACGGCCCCCTAACCTATCGTGCCTTCGACAGCTTCCGGGGGCTGCCGGCGGTGGAGACGGCGACCTATGAGGTCTGGTCCGAAGGCGAATTCGCCTGCAGCCGCGACGAGTTCGAGGCTATTCTCCGCAAGAAAGGCTTCCAGCCGGACGAATACCAGCTCGTCGAGGGGTTCTACAACGAGTCGCTGGACGCGGCGTTGTCCGAGCGTCTGACCCGGCAGGGCGTCAAGGCGAGCGTCGCCTATGTGGATTGCGATCTCTACAAGTCGACGGTCAACGTGCTGCGGTTCCTCGTGCCTTTCCTGCAGGACGGCTCCATCCTGTGCTTTGACGATTTCTACAATTACCGGGGGCGAAGCGACCAGGGTGAGCAGAAAGCATTCGGTGAATTCCGCGAGGCGCATCCGGAGTTCGAATTCTTGCCCTACATGCCCTACAGTCCCCTCGGGATGTCGTTTATTTGTCACTTGAAGGCCACCGCCCGCGATCGGTAGGGACCGGACGCCACGGGCCCCAGACCACGAGCGGCACCGCACCATGTTCGAGTTCGACAAGTACGATCCTCGCAAGCCCGGGATCCGGTCCCGGCCGTCGGGACCCTATCAGCCGTTCGCGGGCGGTCGGAAGCGCGCGCTGCTGCTGTGGGGCGAACACTGCATCGAATGCGCCGTGCCCGACTGCTTCACCACGTGCGACCTGTACGAGGCGCGCGCGGACGAGCGCTGCCGGCGCTTCCAGTATGGCATCTACCGCAACCCGAACTTCCCCTCGGCGCGCGGGTTCGGCGCGGAAGTCGTGTTCAAGCGCTGGGGCAAGATCGAGGCCCGGGGCAATGCGACCATGCTGTCGTCGCCGGTCTGCGCGGCCCTGGAACGCGGCCTCGGTGTCGCCGCCCCCGTCCTCAACGCCATCGGGCGCGGTACGCGGTGGCTCGGCGCCGGGATTCGCTGGTCCTACCTGGCATTCGGGGCGTTCGAGCGGCTCAACGGCTGGGTGCGGAGGCGGCGCGATCCGCGCGCGCGACCCGATGCGTTCGTCGCCGAAATCTACAATCCCGGCGCCGCACCGATCGCGCTTGTGTTCTTCGTCGCCGTCGACCGCGGCCAGATGACCCGGAAACTGTCGGCCGATCAGCTTCCGCCGGCCTACTCCCGACGCCTCACGGTGGAGCCCGGCTACAACCGGTTCGATGTTCCGGTTTCCGAGTTCCTGCCCATCCTGGACAGCGACCTGCCGTTCAACATGGCGCTGATCCCCGACGCGGAGGACGGCAGCCATTTGGTGTTCCTGAGCTTGGACCTGATCGCGTTCGACGGGCAGTCGGCCGCTCCCGAGACCGCGGTCGCGGCGGGCGATCCCGCCGGTAAGCCTCTCCCTGCCGCCAAGTGCGTGGTGTTCGACCTGGACAACACGCTCTGGGACGGCGTGCTGCTGGAAGGCGACGTCACCTTGAGGCCCGGGGTCGCGGAGATCTTCAAGGAACTTGATGCGCGCGGCGTCCTGATCTCCATCGTCAGCAAGAACAGCCATGACGAGGCGATGGAGAAGCTCAAGGTGTTCGGGCTGGACGCCTACCTGCTGTTCCCGCAGATCAACTGGACGCCGAAATCCCGGAACATCGCGGCCATCGCCGACGCCATCAGCATCAACCTGGATACGTTCCTGTTCGTGGACGACAATCCGTTCGAGCGGGAGGAGGTGGCACGCGCCCACCCCCGGGTGGAGACCATTCCCGAGACGGGGCTCGCCGCTCTCCTCTATCACCCGCGCCTGCAAGGCAGCAAGACCGCCGAGGCCTCACAACGTCGCGCCATGTACCAGGAAGCGATCAAGCGCAGCGAGGCCGCGGTGGCCTATGGCGACGACTACCTGGCGTTTCTCAAGTCCTGTGCCATCGTCGTCGAGATCATGCCGATCCGCGAGGAGCATGCCGAGCGGGTGATCGAACTCGTCCAGCGCACCAACCAATTGAACTTCTCTGGACGCAAGTACGGCCGTGAGGAGATCACGCGGATCGTCGAGGAGGGAACCTACGACCAGCACGTGATCGCGTGTTCAGACATGTTCGGCAGCTACGGGGTCGTCGGCCTGGCCCTGACCCGACCGATAGAGAACGGCGTCCGGGTGGAGGACTTCATGCTTTCGTGCCGGGTCCAGGGCAAGTTCATTGAGCAGGCCCTGTTCGACTACCTGGTCCGGCAGAGCGATCCGCCGGCGCGGATGCTGGAGATCAGTTTCGCCAGGACGGACCGGAACGGTCCGGCCGTGGCCGTGCTCAAGAAACTCGGGTTTCCCGTGGACGAGACCGAGGCCGGCGTCCCGCTTCGCCTCGCCGTCGGTCCGGGCGATCTCGCCGTCGATTTCCTGACGATCAAGGCGGCGACGCCCGCGGACCCGACCGCCACCGGCTCGGAACCCGCCGCGTCGGCGGCCGTGGTGACGGCGCGCGCCGTCGATGCGTGATCGGGACGGACCCCGACGGAGGCGTGCCCGCCGACGGGGGCACGACCGCCGGGGTCACGAACGGATCAACCGCCGCAGCTTGTGCTTCAGACCGAGGCGGTCGATCGCGGCGACGATCCCGGTGCCGAGCCGACTGACGCCCCGATGCGCCTGAACCAGGACCCGCAAGCGCGTCGTCCGCTTCAGGTACAGGACGTCGCAGCAGGATGCGCACTCGGTCGAAAAGAATCGTTTATGTTCGCCCTCGCCCTCGGTGAAATCGAACACGGCGTGGCCGCCCTCGGCGAAGAGCGCTTCCAGCGCCAGCACCTGCAGCACCGTCCCCGGCGACCACTTCGCATGGTCGGCACGGAAACCCAGGTAGCGATACATCAGCCGGCCGTTCTCGATCGGGCAGTAGAGATAGCTGATCGGCTCGCCCGCATGGAACAGCAGATAGGCACGCACCAAGCCCCGGCCCGCCAGGTCGCGCATCTCGCGGCGAAAGGCGTCGCCGGCGGGCAGGCCGGCATCGTACAGCTTTTCCTGATAGGTGACCTGCGACACCTGCCGCGCCAGGGAATGGAACTCGTCCATCGATTCGGCGGTGCGGTACTGCCGCCAGTCGATGGTGCCGCCCGAGTGCTCCGCGAACCTGCGCACCTTGCGCTTCAGCGTCGAGCGGCTCTTGCCCGAGAACGTGTTGAGATAGCCCTCGAATGTGCCGGTCATGTCGATGGCGTAGCGCTGATACCGGTCGACAACGTAGACCAGCAGCGACACCAGGTCGGCGCCCGGCGGGACCGGATCCGAGAGCGGCAGGGAGCGCACGAAGAATCCGTCCTCGTCGGCGGCGAGGCTTCGCGCGAGCGCCGGCAACTCATCGATCGGGATGGCATCCCCGAACATGCCGTAGCGTTGGCGCAGCCTGAGCGTGACGGCGCCAATGACAAAGGGGCCGACCCAGAATTTCAGGGGTACCCTTGCCGGGGTCCAGTCATCGATCATGAGGAGATCTGCTCCTGGCAGGCCGTTGGCGGGGACGAGCGACGCGGGAGTCGAACGCGGCCCGCGTCAATCCGGCCACCCTGCCGGCGCGCCCGCCCTGGCGTCAGCGGGTGAGCGGCTTGTACTTGATGCGGTGCGGCTGGTCGGCCTCGTCGCCGAGCCGGCGGTGCCGGTCGGCTTCGTAATCGGCGTAGTTGCCCTCGAACCACACCACCCGGCTCATCCCCTCGAAGGCGATGATGTGGGTGGCGATGCGATCGAGAAACCAGCGGTCATGGCTGATCACCACGGCACAGCCGGGGAACTCGAGCAGCGCGTCTTCCAGGGCGCGGAGCGTGTCGACATCGAGATCATTGGTGGGCTCGTCGAGCAGCAGCACGTTGGCGCCGGCCCTGAGCATGCACGCGAGATGCACCCGGTTGCGCTCGCCGCCCGAGAGGTCGCCGACCCGCTTCTGCTGGTCCGGACCGCGGAACGCGAACTGCGCCACATAGGCCCGGCTCTGCATCGACCGCTTGCCCAGCATGATCTCGTCGAGCCCGTCGGAGACCTCCTCCCAGACCGTCTTCGTCGCATCGAGGGCATCGCGCGACTGGTCCACATAGCCGAGCACCACCGTCTCACCGATGCGCAGGCGGCCTGCGTCCGGCTGTTCCTGGCCGGTGATCATGCGGAACAGCGTCGTCTTGCCGGCGCCGTTGGGACCGATGACGCCGACGATGCCGCCGGGCGGCAGCTTGAAGCTCAGATCCTCGATCAGCAGCCGGTCGCCGAACCCCTTGGCCAGCCCGTCGGCCTCGATGACCAGGGAGCCGAGCCGGGGCCCCGGCGGAATGGTGATCTGCGCGGTGCCCACCGGCCGCTCATTGGCCTCGGCAACCAGGGATTCGTAGGCGGAAATCCTGGCCTTGCTCTTCGCCTGGCGGGCGCGCGGCGACTGGCGGATCCATTCCAGTTCGTGCGCGAGCGTGCGTTGCCGGGCGCTCTCCTGCTTTTCCTCGACCTCCAGCCGCTTGCGCTTCTGCTCGAGCCACGCCGAGTAGTTGCCCTGATAGGGAATGCCGCGGCCGCGATCGAGTTCGAGGATCCAGCCGGTGACGTTGTCGAGGAAGTAGCGGTCATGGGTGACGATCATCACCGTGCCGACGTAGTCTTTCAGGAACTGCTCCAGCCACGCCACCGACTCGGCGTCCAGGTGGTTGGTCGGCTCGTCCAGCAGCAGCAGATCGGGCCGCTGCAGCAAGAGCCGGCAGAGGGCGACGCGGCGGCGCTCGCCGCCCGACAGCGTCGCCGGATCGGCGTCGCCGGGCGGGCAGCGCAGCGCATCCATGGCGATCTCCAGGGTGCGGTCCAGATCCCAGCCATTCACCGCGTCGATCCGCTCCTGCAGGTCACCCTGCTCGGCGAGCAGCGCGGTCATCTCATCATCATCGAGCGGCTCGGCAAAGCGGTCGCTGATCGCGTTGAACCGGTCGAGCAGGTCGCGCGTCCCGGCGACCCCGTCCATGACGTTGCCGATGACGTCCTTGGCCGGATCGAGCCGGGGCTCCTGCTCCAGATAGCCGACGCGCACGCCCTCCGCGGCCCAGGCTTCGCCGGTGAAGTCGCCCTCGATGCCGGCCATGATCTTCAACAGGGTCGATTTGCCGGCGCCGTTGGCGCCGAGCACGCCGATCTTGGCGCCCGGGAAGAACGACAGCGTGACGTCCTTGAGCACCTGCCGGCCGCCCGGATAGGCCTTCGACAGGCCCTGCATCACATAGATATACTGATAGGAAGCCATGCGGTTGGTCCAGCCTGCCTGCCTCGACGGTCGGGTGCGGGCGATCGGCCGGTCCGGCTGCCGCGGTCGTTCTTGCGCCGGCGTCCTATAGCACACTCGGTCACGTCGGCCGCAATCGCCGTCTCGTCGGCCCTGGGTTGCGGGCCACGCCCAGGCACGGTCACAAAACGCGTGAATTGTTGGCGGGGATTGGTGCTATAGTCCCGGTCAACGATCGGCGAGCCGGCATGGACGCTCAGTCGGCCCAAGCTTGGGAAGGCGTCATGAACACCACCACCAAGAAATCCATCCTCGTCGTCGAGGATGAACCGAACATCGTGCTGTCGTTGCGCTTCCTGATGCGTCAGGCGGGCTTCGACGTGCGCGAAGCCAACGACGGCGAGGCGGCGCTCGCCGAAGTCGAAAAACAGGCCCCGGACCTGATCCTCCTCGACGTCATGATTCCGAAGCGTGACGGCTATGACGTGTGTCAGACGATCCGGTCGAATCCGGATCTCGACAACATCTACATCATCATGCTGACCGCCAAGGGGCGGGAGGTCGATCGCGAAAAGGGACTGTCGCTCGGCGCCAACGATTACGTCACCAAGCCGTTCTCGACCCGCGACCTGACGGAGAAAGTGAAACAAATTCTCGGAACCGGCTGACCGGGTCCCGCCGGTACGGATGAGTCATGGGTCCACGGCTGTTCTTGATTTTCTGTTTCGGCGCCCTGGCGTTCTCGAATCTCCTGGCCGTCGGTGTCGGCGCCTGGCTGATCCAGGATACCGTCGCCGAGGTCGATCCCGCGCTCACCAGCCGCGTCGCCGTGCTCGGCGGCGGCATCGCTTTCGTGCTGATCGCCTTCATCGCGGTGCTGTGGGCGTATCTGGACTTTGCCATCGCCCAGCCGGTCGCCACCCTGGTGCGCGGCATTCAGATGGTCATCCACGCCAATCCGGACCACCGGATCGAGGTCGATGACCTGCATCAGCTGGGCGGCCTGCCGGCGGCGGTGCGCGATCTGGTCGAACGGCTCGGCGTTGCCCGGACCCGCGTCGACGCGGCGATCTCCGACGCGACCACGCGTGTCCAGGACCAGAAGCGGCAGCTGGAGACGATCCTGCAGGACCTGTCCGAAGGCGTCATCGTCTGCTCGCTGTCCCACAACATCCTGCTCTACAATCATCGCGCCCTGGAACTGTTGCACGTCGGCGGGCGCATCGGGCTCGACCGGTCGCTGTTCAATTTCACCAACCGCCAGCCCATCCTGCACGCGCTCGGGCGGCTGACCAACCGGGTGGTCGGCGGCCAGGGGGGAGAGCATCCGGACGGCCTGACGGCCCCCTTCGTCTGCTCGACCACCGATGGCCGCCACACCCTGGAAGGCCGCATGCGACTGATGCTCGGGGACGACGGCACGCCGACCGCCTACGTCATCTCGTTCGAGGACAGAACCGCCGAGCTGGCGGCCCTGGGTCTGCGCGACCGGCTGCTCCGTGAATCCACCGAGGGACTGCGCGGTCCCGTCGGCAACCTGCGCGCCGCCGCCGAGATCCTGGCCGGCAACCCGGCGATGGACACCGAGGAACAGGCGTCGTTCAAGGCCGTCCTGCTCAACGAAGCCTATCACCTGACCCAGCGACTGGAGGTGCTGTCCGGCCAGTATCGGGACGTGATCACCGGCCACTGGCCGACCACCGACATCTATTCCGCCAATCTGTTCAACAACCTGCTGCGGCGCCTGCGCGACGAGAAGGCGGTGCAGGCGGTGATGACCGGGATCCCCCAGTGGCTGCACGGCGACAGCTACACGCTGGTCGAACTGCTCGACCGGCTGATCCAGGAGGTCCGCCGGCACAGCGGCGTGGAGACCTTCGATCTGGAAGCCGTCGCCGGCGAACGGCACGTCTACCTGGACGTGATCTGGAACGGCGCGCCGATCCCGGTGCAGACGCTGAGCGACTGGCTGAACCAGCAACTGGAGGACAGCCTCGGCGCGCTGAGCCTGCGCGATGTGCTGGAGCACCACAAGACCGACATCTGGAGCCTGCGCCACGGTGAGACCGGCGCGCGCCTGCGCCTGCCGCTGCCGCCGCCGGCGCGGTTGCCCGCCAAGCATGAGCCGCGCCGCCTCTCCTCACGGCCGGAGTTCTACGACTTCGACCTGCTGTCCCGCGCCAAGATTTCGGCGGAGGTCGGCGAGCGGCGGCTGAAGGACCTGACCTACGTGGTCTTCGATACCGAGACCACGGGCCTGCAACCATCGGCGGGCGACGAGATCATCGCCATCGCCGGCGTGCGCATCGTCAACGGCCGCATCCTCACCGGCGAGTCGTTCGAGCGACTCGTCGATCCGGGCCGCGTCATTCCCAAGGACTCGGTCAAGTTCCACGGGATCACCGACGAGATGGTGAAGGACAAGCCGCCGGTGCGCGTGGTGCTGCCGCAGTTCCGCGACTTCGTCGGTGATGCCGTTCTGGTCGCCCATAACGCGGCGTTCGACATGAAGTTCCTGCACCTCAAGGAGGCCGAGTGCGGGCTCGCCTTCGACGGGCCGGTGCTGGACACGCTGCTGCTGTCGGTGTTCCTGCACGACCACACGCCGAAACACAGCCTGGACGCTGCGGCGGAGCGCTTCGGCATCGAGGTCCGCGGCCGGCACACGGCCCTCGGCGATGCCCTGATGACCGCCGGCGTCTTCCTCAAGATGCTGGATGTCCTGGAAGCGCGCGGCGTCATCACGCTGAGCGAAGCGATCGAGGCCTCGCACTCGATCGTCGAGGTCCGCGCCAAACAGGCGCGCTTCTGAGCCGGCGGCAGCGCAACGGGAAGGATCGCCAATGTCACGGAATGAGCGCTCCAGCGAACGCCTGATCGGCCTGTTCTGCCTCGGCTGCATCCTGTTCAGTCCCCTGGCGCTGACGATCTTCGACCGGGGCGCCGACATCGCACTCGCCGGCGTGCCGGTCCTGGTGTTCTACCTGTTCGTGGCGTGGGCCTGTCTGGTCGCGGCCATGGCCGTCGTCGCCAGCGGCATCGACGTGGAGGATGAGGCACCGGCACCCAGGCTCGACGAGGCCGGGCCGCACCGCGAGCCCTCGGACGCCTGAGATGCTCTCGACCTGGCTCGTCTTCGCCGTATCGTTGCTCTATCTCGGCACGCTGTTCGCCATCGCCTATTACGGTGACCGTCGCGCCGATCGCGGCCAGAGCGTCATAACCAATCCGACGATCTATGCGCTGTCGATCGCCGTCTACTGCACCGCCTGGACCTTCTATGGCAGCGTCGGCTTCGCCGCCTCCAGCGGTCTCGGCTTCCTGCCCGTCTATATCGGCCCGACGCTGGTGTTCGCCCTGGGCTGGGTGTTTCTGCGCAAGCTCATCCGCATCAGCAAGGTGCACCACATTACGTCGATCGCCGACTTCATCTCGTCACGTTACGGCAAAAGCCACCTGCTCGGCGGCCTGGTCAGCGTGATCGCGGTGATTGCCGTCATGCCCTACATTTCGCTGCAGTTGAAAGCCGTCTCCAGCAGCTTCGCCGTCCTGACGGGCTTTCCCCATGACACCGAGGCGGACCTGAGCGGTTTCGCCTTCCTGGGCGATACCGCCCTCTGGATCGCCGTGCTGATGGCCACCTTCGCCATCCTGTTCGGCACCCGCCACATCGACGCGACCGAGCACCACGAGGGGATGGTGGTGGCGATCGCGTTCGAATCGGTGGTCAAGCTCATCGCCTTCGTCTCCGTCGGCGTGTTCGTCACGTTCGGCGTGTTCGACGGCTTCGGCGATCTGTTCGGCGCCGCGGCGGCGGTACCCGAATTCGCCCGGCTGCTGACCCTGGAGGACGTGGGCGGCGCCTGGATGCCGCTGACCATGCTGTCCATGCTGGCGATCTTCTGCCTGCCGCGGCAGTTCCAGATCATCGTCGTCGAGAATGTCGACGAGCGGCATCTCGCCAAGGCGATCTGGATGGTGCCGCTCTATCTGCTGCTGATCAACGTGTTCGTCCTGCCGATCGCCCTCGGTGGCCTGCTGCGCTTTCCCGAGGGCGGCGTCGACGCCGACACGTTCGTCCTCGCCTTGCCACTGGTCGAAAACCAGCCGTGGCTCGCCCTGTTCGCGTTCCTCGGCGGCCTGTCGGCGGCGACGGGGATGGTGATCGTCGCGACCATCGCCCTCAGCACCATGATGTGCAACGATCTGGTGATGCCGGCGCTGCTGCGCTTCGCCTGGCTCAGGCTTTCGGAGCGGCGCGACCTGTCGAGCCTGCTGCTGATCATCCGGCGCGCCGCCATCGTCCTGATCATGGGCTTCGGCTACCTGTATTTCGTGTTGATCGGCGAAAGCTACGCCCTGGTGACGATCGGGCTCGTCTCGTTCGTTGCCGCGGCGCAGTTCGGTCCGGCGATCATTGGCGGCATGTACTGGAAGGGCGGCTCGCGGCGCGGCGCGCTGACCGGCATCAGCGCGGGCTTCCTAATCTGGGTCTACACGCTGCTGTTGCCGTCGTTCGCCCGCTCCGGCTGGCTGCCCGAAAGCCTGATCACCGACGGCCTGTTCGGCATTGCCCTGCTGCGGCCCTATGCTCTGTTCGGTCTGGAGGGATACGGCCCGATTCCGCACGCGCTGTTCTGGACCATGCTCGTCAACATCGGCGCCTACGTCGCTGTGTCCCTGTACGATCGGCAGAGCACCATCGAGCGCATCCAGGCGACGCTGTTCGTCGAGGTGTTCCGCCAGTCGGCCGCGTCGTCCGGGACCTCGACCTGGTACGGGTCGGTGGTGGTGGGCGAACTGCGCGCCATGGCCGAGCGCTTCCTCGGCGCCGAGCGGACCGCCGAACTGTTCGCCGACTATGCCCGCCGGCGCGGCCGTCCCCTGGATTCGAACGCCATGGCCGACCGAGCGCTGGTCCAGTACGTGGAGCGCCGCCTCGCCGGCGCCATCGGCGCGGCCTCGGCGCGCGTGATGGTGGCGTCGACCGTCAAGGACGAGGGCGTCGGCCTGGATTCGATCATGCAGATCCTCGACGAGACCTCCCAGGTGCTGGAGTACAGCCGGCAGCTGGAACAGAAGTCGGACGAACTGGAGCGCGCCTCCAGCGAACTCAGGGCGGCCAACGTCCGCCTCACGGAACTCGACCAGCTGAAGGACGAGTTCCTCTCCACCGTGACCCACGAATTGCGCACGCCCCTGACCTCGATCCGCTCGTTCTCGGAGATCCTGCACGACACCCCCGATCTGGACGCGCCGGAACGCCAGCACTTCCTGTCCATCGTCATCCGCGAGAGCGAGCGCCTGACCCGGCTGATCAATCAGGTGCTGGACCTCGCCAAGATCGAAACCGGCAAGATGGAATGGCAGATGTCCGACGTCGACCTGGGCGAGGTGATCGACCACGCCGTCTCGTCGCTGCGCAGCCTGTTCGACGAGAAGGGCGTGAGCCTGGAGGTCGATGTGCCCGAGGGATTGCGGCCAGTGCGCGGCGACCGCGACCAGCTGATCCAGGTGGCGATCAACCTGTTGTCCAACGCCGAGAAGTTCTGCCCCGCCGGGAGCGGCCAGGTGGCGATCAGCGTGGCGCCAAGCGACAGCGCCCTGACGGTGAGCGTCTGTGACAACGGGCCGGGCATTCCGGAAGACCAGCTCCAGCTCATCTTCGAGAAGTTCCACCAGGTACGGGCCGGCCGCACCGGCAACCCGCTCGGCTCCGGCCTCGGTCTCGCCATCTGCCGCGGCATCGTCGAACACCTGGGCGGCGAGATCAGGGTCGAGAGCGTGCTCGGCGAAGGCGCCACCTTCAGCTTTACCGTGCCCTATTTGCCCCCCCAGACGACAGGCAATGTCCCGGCGGCCGAAGCCGGCGCCTGACACTGAAACGCGACGCTAGAAAACGTCGGCGGTGAATTCCAGGCGGACGCGCCGGCGCAGGCTGTCGATCGCCTTCATGGAATCGAGGAGCAGCGCACGGTCGCGCCGCGCCAGCGACTTCGGCGCCACGTAATAGGTGACCCGCTTGCCGGCCTTGTAGTCCTCGATCTGCCGGCGCAGCAGAATGTCCGTCATCAGGTGGAACGCGGCGCTCAGGTCCTCGTGCTCGCGGGCGTCGAGCACGCCGTCCTCGTGCAGCACGCGGATGCGCTCCAGCGTCGACGTCTCCTCGACCCCCTCGCGCAGCGCCAGGAGCCGGATGCCCTCGACCAGGGGAATCGTTCCCGTGTACTTCAGATTGACCTGGCCGCGGTACTCGCGCTTCTCCTTCTCGGTGCTGAAGCCGCCGAACAGCCCGAGCGCCACGTTGTGGTCGGCCTGGTCGGCGAACATCTGCTTCAAGAAGAAGTGATTGTGCCGGACGATTTCGGTCACCCGCGCACGCAGCTCCTGGCCAAGGTCGCGATCGCCCCAGACGGGGCGGAAATCGAAGAAGATGTCGGCCAGCCGCACCGCCACGAAATTGCTCTTGCGGCTCCAGCGATTGATCTGGTCGACCCACTGCGGCAGCGTCTTGCGCCACAGCGGGTTCACCGCCATGCAGTAGCCGTTGCAGTAGGGGATGCCGACGGCGTTCAGATCCCGGCACAGCCGCTCGGCCAGCTCGATGAAATAGGCGTCGATGCGGCCGTGGTCGGCGTCGGGATAGGGCGCCAGGATGAAGCCGTTGTCCTGATCCGGAAACAGGTAGTTCTCGCCGCGGCCGCCGGAGCCCATGACGATGGTGCAGGCGTGCACCGGCAAGGCCCCCCAGCCCTCCTCCTCCATGGCGGCGAGCACGTTCTCGCCGATGCGGCGGTAGAGGTCGTTGTTGATCTGGGTGATGACCTGCTGAATCTCCGGCGCCGGCATGTTCTCGGCGAACAGGTCCTCGGCCAGCTCGACCTGGGCGGCGCGGACCTGCTTCAGCCCCTCGATGGTGCCCTGGTGGGTGATTCGGTCGATCTGGTTGACCAGCCGCTGGGTGGCCGCGGCCAGCGCATCGTGCAGATAGAGCATGCCCGCGAGCCGGCCCTGGCCATCGACCACGGGCATGTGGCGCAGCCGGTTGCGGCGCATCCAGGCGATCCCGTGATACAGGTAGTCGCTGCGCTCGATGGTCATCACCGGCGCCGTCATCACGCTCTCCACGGGCGTCTCCGCCGGCACCCGGTAGGTCAGCTTGCGGGCGATGTCCTGCTCGGTGATGATGCCGACGGGCCGGCCGGCGGCATCGACGACGACGGCGCTCGACGCCTTGCCGGCGGTCATGTGGGCGATCATGTCGCCGCACGTGGCGCCGGGCCGCACGGCCAACGCGTCGGCGCGGGGCCGCATGAAATCACGCACCCGAAGGCCGAACACCGCGCTCTTCGGGGGGCCGAACTCGTCTTTCGCTTTGTTCATCATCCTGCCCTGCGTTGGTGCCTTGGTGGTCAACCGCGGCGCTTGTTCTGTTGGAGATGGGGCCGTTTCTTGCCCGCGACAGCGCCGGCCGGCCGGCGCTGTCGCGGCATCAAACCACCGGGCCGGCGGGCTGACAAGGGCGTCCACGCGGCCGCGG
>CAZBWP010000026.1:14098-16572 GCA_964495295.1 uncultured Rhodospirillaceae bacterium
CCCCGATCGCGGCAGATGACCGGAAATGACCCGGAAATGCCACCTCGCGTAAGGATCGTTTCTGTTATTGTGCCTCCTTGAAGAAAATGTTATGGGTGCTTCCATCGTGGCGATCCTGTGATGGTGAACTGCGGAAAAACGTTGAACGATAACAACGTGGAAGTATCGAGTGCGGACGGAGGGGTCGACCGGCCCCTGCAAAGCGCTCGTGGGGAAGGTGAAGCGTCCAAGAGGCGTCCAGCCTGTTCGGCGGCCATTCTCAGGCGTTCTTCCGCATCCCGCTTCCTGTCGTTCGACGCTGGTGGTTCCGGCCAAGGGGTTCGGTCGGAGTCGCCGGTATCGTACATAGGCATGATCTGAGGTCCCGCATCGGTTTGAGCCGAGCAAAGGCGGGCCGGCAGACTGGGGAGAAGTAACTTGGCTGCAAAAGTTTGGTGGCTGTTCGGCTTCGTGGCCCTGTACTGGTGCTATTGCATCTACTGGGGGATCCGCGGCGCGCGCATGGCAAAAACCGCCAGCGACTATTTCATCGCTGGTCGTCAATTGTCGGTTTGGGTCTTTGTTCTCGCGGCAACTGCAACGTCCTTCTCCGGCTGGACGTTCATGGGGCATCCGGGGCTCGTCTTCCGCGACGGCTTCCAATATGCCTACGCCTCCTTCTACGTGATCACCATTCCGTTCACGGGCGTCCTGTTCCTGAAACGGCAATGGATGCTGGGCAAGCGTTACGGCTATGTCACGCCCGGCGAGATGTTCTCGGACTACTTCCAGGGTGACGGCATCCGCATCCTGACGGTGCTCGTGGCCCTGCTGTTCTCGATCCCGTACCTGGGCGTGCAGCTCGGCGCCTCGGGCTACCTGTTCGAAGCCCTGACCGACGGCCTCGTCAACAAGACCTTCGGCATGTGGGTGTTGTCGCTGGTCGTGATGATCTACGTCGCCTCGGGCGGTCTCCGCGCCGTGGCCTACGTGGACACGGTGCAGTGCATCCTGCTTGGTGTCGGCATCATCATCACCGGCATTATCGCGCTGGTGGCCATCGGCGGCTGGGGCCCGCTCAACGAGGCGATGGCGGTGATGGGCCGGAACCCGGAGATCGGCGGCGCCAAGTTCATGCAGGGAGGGACCCAGGGGTGGGGCGGCGGTGAGTTCAGTACCTACCTCGCCGTTCCCGGGGTCATCCAGTTCACCGCCGGCCTCGGCCGGGAGGCCACCGTCGGCGGACTGTGGACCGGCATCCTGATCCTGACCTACATGTTCGCGCTCATGGGCATCCAGTCGGCCCCGGCGTTCACCATGTGGTCGTTCGCCAACACCAACCCGAAGCCGTTCGCACCGCAGCAGGTGTGGGCGTCGTCCTTCGGCATCGGCCTCATCCTGTTCTTCTTTACCGCCTTCCAGGGCATGGGCGGGCACTTCATCGGCGGCACGCCGCAGTTCACGGAACTCGCCGGCCTGGAATCCTGGATCCCGGATCTCGGCGGCGGCAAGCAGGACGCGATCGTTCCCTACTACTTCAACCTGATCGGCGGCGGGGCCCTGCCGGACGTCTATACGCCGGACGGCTCGGTCAAGCAGGCCATGGCCAACATGCCCTGGCTGGTCGGCATTCTCGCGGTGTGTGCCCTGGCGGCGATGCAGTCCACCGGGGCGGCGTACATGTCCACGGCCGGCGGCATGCTGACCCGTGACCTGTACAAGCGCTACCTGAACCCGACGGCCTCGCACACGACGCAGAAGATGTTCGGCCGCATGGGCGTCGCCTTCATCGTCATCAGCGCCCTGATCGTCGCCACGTATTCCGACGACGCCCTGGTGCTGCTCGGCGGTCTCGCGGTGGCGTTCGGGTTCCAGATGTGGGTGCCGCTGGCCGCCGTCTGCTTCATGCCCTGGATCACCCGGCAAGGGGCGACCTGGGGTTTGGGCACCGGTCTGATCGCCGTCTGCCTCACCGACAGCATCGGCCTCACCATCTTCGGGGACGCGCTGCCGTGGGGCCGCTGGCCGTGGACCATCCACTCCGCCGGCTGGGGCATCTTCGTCAACGTCGCCGTCTGCGCGATCGTCTCGATGATGACCCAGGACGAAAGCGCGACGGCGCATCGCATGAAGTATCACGCCTTCCTGCGTGAGCATGCGAGCCTCAGGGCCTCCAAGCGTGGCCTGATCCCGGTTGCCTGGGTGGTCACGCTGGGCTGGTTCTTCTTCGGCATCGGTCCGGGCGCGGTCATCGGCAACACCATCTTCGGTGCACCCGATGCGGGCGTCGAAGGCTGGACCTTCGGCATTCCGTCGATCTGGGCCTGGCAGATCCTGTTCTGGATCATCGGTGTCTTCATGATGTGGCTCCTTGCCTACAAGATGGAGATGTCGACGGTTCCCGACACGGAGGTCGAGGCCCTCGTCGAGGATATCGGCGACACCTCACTCGGAAAGCCGGGCATCTAAGCCGCGGTCCAAAGCAGTTCGCGGGG
>CAZBWP010000026.1:16672-18069 GCA_964495295.1 uncultured Rhodospirillaceae bacterium
CCCCCGCTTTTCTTTTGCCGGGGGCTCTGCTAGCCTCGGGCCGCGCGATGGGTGCTTGGTCCCGTCGCCCCACAACCTGTATTGGCCATGGACCTCGACTCACTGCTGCAAAACCAGTGGTTCTGGACGGCTGCTCTCGGGCTCGCCCTGTTCCTGCCGGTGCGCCGGCTGATCTGGGTGCTGTCGGTGCGCACCGAGGAACGCAGGCTCGGAGCACCCACCGACGACGACCGGCGCCAGGCGCTGAAGCGGCGGGCCTCGGTGACCGCCGGGCTGTTGTGCTTCGTTGTCAGCGTGCTCTACGTCCAAGTCATGTTCAACCGCTGAATGGTCAACGGCTTACGGTCATAAAGATGAATTTCGGCTTTTCCAATCCACGCGTCCTGCGCCGCTTCGTCATCCTCATGGCGCTGCTGACGTTCGGCGCCTTCAGCTTCTGGGCGCTCTACTACACGCCGTTTCTCGAATCCCCGCCGGGCGACTTCGAAACGCGCCAGGGCGACATTTTCCTCGGTGATCGCAAGTACGACCAGGCGCTGGAGCGCTTCGACGCAGCCCTCGAGGTGATGCCCGATCACCGCGGCGCGCTGATGGGCCGCGCCATCGTCTTTCTCAAGACCGAGCAGTGGGACGAGGCCGAGGCCGCCTTCACCTACCTGATCGATTTCCTGGGACGAACGCTGGAGCCGGACGATCCCACCGGCCGCGGCACCCTCGCCGCCGCCCTCGCCAACCGCGGCATCCTCTACGACCTGACCGGCCGGCACGAACGGGCGCTGGTGGATTACGTCTACTCGCTCAGGGTCGACGAAGGCGCGGTCGACGGACCGTCGCTGTTCGATAAGATCCTCTACAACGTGCCGAAGCCGTCGACGGTGCGGGATCGCGCCCGCTACCTTTACGAGCAGTTTCAGCTCCCGGAAGAGCAGCGGGTGCTGCGCATGCCGGAGCGCGACGCCAGGGAACGCATGTACAAGCCGTGACGGGCGCCGAGCGCGGGGCTGGATGGCTGCTGACAAAGCTGCCTAGAGCACGATCGTGTCACACGGAATCGTGTGGCACGTGAATCGTGCTCTGAACCTTGGGATGAGAGCAGGATTCACGCGTTCGATGGAAACCATCGAACGCGATCCTGCTCTAGCTAGAACTGCACGACCCCCAGGACGTCCTGGAACAGCACCATGACAAAATAGACGGCGGCAATGCAGCCGAACAACAGGTGCACGAACGGCCGATCGCCGTTGGCGTCGCGATACCGCAGCCCGTGCCAGGCGATGGCGCCGGTCACCATCAGAAAGACGATGTTGATGTAGGGTTCGGCTTCGCCGGTGAACTCGAACATGCGACGACTGTAGCGCCCCTCTCGCCGGACCACAACGCCCGCGGGAGTGACGGCC
>CAZBWP010000027.1:0-17438 GCA_964495295.1 uncultured Rhodospirillaceae bacterium
ATCTCTGTCGCGATCTGGGTGTGAGAACGATTGCCGAGATGATCGAGGACGAGGGCGACATGCACTTCGTCCGAGCCTGCGGCATCGACTATGTGCAGGGCTATCTGTTCGGCCAAGCGGCCGCCGACATCGGTGCCTTCGCCAACTCCATTCCACGATACCTGTTCGACGGTTCGACACCGCAATAGTACGATTCGCCGTGGCGGTCCCTCAGACCTCTGCGTCCAACGTCACGAGGGTGCCGGCGCCGTGCTCGGTGAACAGTTCCAAGAGCACGGCGTGGGGCGCACGGCCATCGACGATTACCGCACCATCAACGCCGCCTTCGACGGCTTCGAGACAGGTCTCGATCTTCGGGATCATACCGCCGGTGACGATACCGCTGGCAATCGCCTCGCGGGCCTGGCTGACGGTCAGCTGCGTGATCAGGTCGCCGTTCCGGTCGAGGACGCCCGGCACGTCGGTCAGCATCAGCAGCCGGCGCGCTCCGACCGCGGCCGCGATGGCGCCGGCTGCGGTGTCGGCGTTGATATTCAAGGTCTCCCCCCGCGGCCCGACGCCGATCGGTGCGATGACCGGGGTGATGTCTGAGCGGCCGTAGAACTCGAGGATATGGGGATCGATCTCCGTCGGTTCGCCAACCAAGCCAAGATCGAGGATCCGCTCGATGTTCGATCCGGGATCGCGCTTGGTGCGGCGCAGCTTGGTGGCGAGGATCAGGTTTGCGTCCTTGCCGGACAGCCCCACGGCGAAGCCGCCCGCTGAGTTGATTGCGGTCACGATCTGCTTGTTGATCGAGCCGGCGAGCACCATTTCCACCACCTCGACGGTCTCCTTGTCCGTCACGCGCAGGCCATCGACGAACTCGCTCTTGATCTTCAGGCGATCAAGCATGCGTCCGATCTGTGGGCCGCCACCGTGCACGACGATCGGGTTGGTACCGACTTGGCGAAGCAGCACGATATCACGCGCGAACAGCTCGGCCAGCTCGGGATCGCCCATGGCATGTCCGCCATATTTGATCACGAACGTTTGGCCGGCGTGCCGGCGCATGTAGGGGAGCGCTTCGGAGAGGGTGCGCGCTTGCTGCAGCCACTCTTCTTTGGTTTTTTGCGAGGTCTTGATCATGGCGCGGGGTTACAACGGCGGCCGCGGGAAGTCCACAGGCAAAACCGGGCTTAGCGGTCGTGGGCGCTCTCCGGCGCGGCGAGAGCGGCGAGCGTCGCCCGGACTTCGGCAAGACCAACCCCGTCGCGGGCGCTGGTGGTCAGCACCTCGGGGTGGGCGGCGGTGTGCTGCAGGACCTCAGCCGATACAGCGGCGTTGACCGCGTCCTGATCGCCCTGGGAAATCTTGTCGGCCTTGGTGAGGACCAGCTGGTAGGAGACGGCGGCGCGGTCGAGCATCGTCATCACGCGACGGTCCACGTCCTTCACGCCATGCCGGGCATCGATGAGCAGCAGCGCTCGGCGCAACGCCGGTCGCCCCCGAAGATAAGCGTCGACCAGCCGCGTCCAGCGGTCGACCTGGACTTTCGGTGCCCGGGCGTAGCCGTAGCCGGGCAGGTCCGTGAGGATCAACCGCCCGCCAAGGTCGAAGAAAATGAGGTGTTGCGTGCGCCCCGGCGTGTTCGATGTGCGCGCCAGCGTCTTGCGGCCGGTCAGCGCATTGATCAAGCTTGATTTGCCGACGTTCGACCGGCCGGCGAAGGCGACCTCCGGCAACCGAGTCTCCGGGATCTGATCGAGTTGCGCCGCGACGGTCACGAAGGCACACGGGCCAGCGAACAACAGACGGCCGGCCTCAATCGCGGCCGCCGCCGCCGCCGTATCATCCGTCAGGGCTTGACACCCATTCGACGCATGATCACCCACTGCTGCGCGATCGACAGGAGGTTGTTCCAGGTCCAATAGACCACGAGTCCCGCCGGAAACTGCGCCAACATCACCGTGAATACCACCGGCAGGGCCATGAAGATCTTCGCCTGCAAGGGGTCGGGCGGCTGCGGGTTGAGGCGTTGCTGCAGGAACATGGTCACGCCCATGATCAACGGCCACACCCCGATCATCAGGATTTGCGGCGGATCCCACGGGATCAGTCCGAAAAGGTTGAAGACCGTTGTCGGATCAGGCGCCGAGAGATCCTGGATCCAGCCGAAGAATGGGGCGTGCCGCATTTCGATGGTTACGAACAAGACCTTATACAGTGCAAAGAAAACGGGTATCTGGATCAGTATCGGCAGGCACCCGGATGCCGGGTTGACCTTTTCCCGTTTGTAAAGCGCCATCATCTCCTGATTCAACCGCGCCCGATCATCGCCGAAGCGCTCGCGCAACTTCAGCATTTCCGGCTGTAGCTTGCGCATCTGGCTCATGGATTTATAGGATTTGTTGGCCAGCGGGAAGAAGATGAGCTTGATCAGCACGGTCAGGATCATAATCGAGACCCCGAAATTGTGCACGTAGCTGTGGATGAACGTCAGCACCTGGAACAGCGGCTTGGTCAGGAAATAGAACCAGCCGAAGTCGATGGCGCGATCGAACAAGGGAATGCCGTAGGCTTCGGCGTAGGCGTCGAGCATCCGCGCGACCTTGGCGCCGGCGAATACGCGCCCGGTCCATTCGGCGGACCCGCCCGGGGCTACGGTGACCCCACGGTCCGACAGGTAGTCCACCTGGTAGACGTCGGTGCTGCCCGAGCGGAAGTGGACGAAGCGCGCGGTCACCGGCCCGTCCTGTTCGGGCACCAGGGCCGTCAGCCAATACTTGTCGGTGATACCGATCCAACCGCCCGTGGTCTGGTATGCGATGACGCCCTGCGGCGCGTCCTGCAGGTCATCATAGTCGTATTCCCGCAGCGTCTCGTTGAGGACGCCGAGGGGGCCTTCGTGCAGGATGAAAAAGCCCATGGTTTCCGGCCTGCCGCGGCGGGAAATCAACGAATACGGATACAGGTTGACCGCCGCCTCGCCAGTGTTCACGACCCGCTGGGTGACGGTCAGCATGAAGCCGTCATCGATGGCGAACGTCCGCTCGAAGCGCAGGCCGGCGCCATTGTCCCAGGTTAGCGTCACCGGCGTGTCCTGGGTCAGGACATCGCGGTCGGCCGACCATTCCGTCGTGTTGCCGGGCATCGGGATGCCAGCGCGGGCGTCATCCCAGCCCATTTCGACGAAATAGGTGTCTGGCGCGCCCATAGGCGCCAGCAGCGTCACCGGCGGGCTGGCGGGATCGAGAGTTTGACGGTGATTCGTCAGCGTCAGATCATCGAAGCGGGCGCCGACGAGCGAGATCGAACCCTTCAGGCGGGGCGTTTCGATTCTGACGCGGGGCGTCTCGGCAAGGACCTCTGTGCGGCCCCGCGAACGGCCTGGGGCCGCCTCGGTCCCGACCGTCGGCGCGGCCGAGGGGGCGACCGCCGGCTCTCCCGTCGGCGACGCCGAGGGCCGCGCCAAGTCCGGCGGCGCATCGATTGCCGGGACGCCGGGTTGGCCGGGGACGGTCCGCTCGGTCGCCGGCGCCTGAGCCTGGTCCTCTGACGCCTGCGGGTATTTCCACTGGATATACGCCTGGAAGCCGAAAAGAATGGCGAGCGACAGGACGATGGCGAGCAAAAGGTTCTTGTTTTCGGCCATGGAGCGAGTCTCGTTCTCGGGCAGCGATGGCCGGAGATCAGCGGGGAAGCGGTTCGCCGCTGCCGGCGGAAGCGCGGTGCGGACGCGCCGGCTGGCCGGCGGCATCGGGTTCGGGCACTGGATCATACCCCCAGCCGCCCCAGGGATGGCACCGGGCCAGGCGTGTCGCGGCCAAGCGGCCGCCGCGCCAAGCACCATAGCGGCCGATGGCATCCAGGGCATAACGGGAACACGTGGGACGGAAGCGGCAGCTGCCCGGCATGATGGGTGACAACAGCGCGCGATAGGCAAAGACGAGACCACGCAGCAGATGGGTCATGGGTCTCATGGGGATGCGCTGCCACTCGATCGGGTCGTCCGACGGCGTTGACGTCGTTCCGGTCTGTGCTGCTGCCGCTGTCGTGACAGTCGCGCGATCGCGTGCTCCAGGTCACCCATCAGCGCCGCGAAGGGGCGATTCAGGGTGGCCGCCCGCCCGATCAGCACATAATCGCAGCCGATTTCTGCTTGCGAGGGCAGCACCTGCTCGGCGATCGCGCGCAGCCGACGACGTGCGCGGTTGCGGGCGACCGCGTTGCCGACGCGACGGCTCGCGGTCAGGCCATACCGCACCACCTCGGCAGCCCCCTCTTCTTCCGGCCGGCGGCGCTTCTGCAGAACGAGCCCGGGCATGGCACACTTGCATCCTGATCCGGCCACGCGCAGGAACTCCGATCGATGTTTGAGACGCGCGACAGCCGCGGTCACGGCCGGTCAGGCGGACAGCCGCTTCCGTCCCCGCTTGCGCCGGGCGAGGATCACGCGCCGGCCGCCGACCGTGGACATGCGCTGGCGGAAACCGTGACGCCGCTTTCGAATGAGCTTGCTCGGCTGATAGGTACGCTTCACAGGGCCTGCTCCGTCTTCAGATTGGGCCGCTGTATACGGGCTGACCCCGACGAAGTCAACGCCACCGGGCCGATGCGACCGCAAAGGGGGCGGTCACGCCCTGGTGAGCAAACGTGACTGGTTTGCGCGTGCGAACACGGCGAATGTCTCGGCGCGACGCAGCCGTCGCGCCCACATACACCTGTTAACGCAGCCGCTGCGAACGGAACACCATGACTGATGAGGCCAAGATCACTGTCGCGCCGACGTCCTCGCGCCGCGCCGGACTGAAGCGTCTCATCCCGTTGCTGGTCATCGCGGCCGGCATTGCCCTGTTTTTCGCGCTGGGTCTGGACCGCTATCTGTCGTTCCAGGCGCTCAGCGACAACCGTCAAATCCTGGTCGCATGGACCGAGGCCAACCCCGTCGTCGCGGCGGTCGGCTACATGTCGCTGTATGCCCTGGCAGTGGCGCTCTCGATTCCGGGCGCGGTGTGGCTGACCATCGCAGGCGGGTTCGTTTTCGGCGTCGTCCTCGGCACGTCGTACACCGTGATCGGCGCGACCATCGGGGCCTGCGGCATTTTTCTCGCGGCCCGGTATGCGCTCGCAGACTTCTTTCACGCCAAGGCCGGCCCGGCGCTCCAGCGCATGGAAACAGGTTTTCGAGAGAACGCGGCAAGCTATCTGCTGTTCCTGCGTCTGGTGCCCGTGTTTCCCTTCTGGCTCGTCAACCTGGCGCCAGCCTTCTTCGGCCTGCGGTTGCGGACCTTCGCCCTGTGGACGCTGATCGGCATCATCCCCGGCACCTTCGTCTATGTGCTCGTGGGCAACGGTGTCGGCGAATATATCGATCGTGGCGAGAAGCCGGACCTCGGGATCATCTTCGAGCCGCAGTATCTCGCGCCGATCCTGGGGCTCGCCGCACTCGCCCTGCTGCCGATCGTGATCAAACGCCTGAAGCGGGGATCGCGCTGCCGCGCAACCACGGAGCAAACGGATGCCAAAGGTTCGTGACGTTGACCTGTGCGTGATCGGTGCCGGCTCCGGCGGCCTCTCGGTCGCCGCCGGCGCATCGATGATGGGCGCCAGGGTGGTGCTCGCCGAAAAGGGCGAGATGGGAGGCGACTGCCTGAACTACGGCTGCGTGCCGTCGAAGTCCCTGTTGGCCGCCGGCCATGCCGCCCACGCGCCGGCCCAAGCCCCGGCGTTCGGTATTGACCTCGGTGGCGCACGCATTGACGGACAGCGCGTCTACGACCACGTCCGGTCGGTGATCGCCGCGATTGCGCCCAACGACTCGGTCGAGAGGTTCGAGGGGCTCGGCGTCACCGTGCTGCGGGGTCATGCGCGCTTCACCGGGCCGACGGAGGTCGCAGTGGACGGCGTGCTGGTGAAGGCCCGCCGCGTCGTCATCGCCACCGGCTCCTCGCCGTTGGTGCCGCCGATCCCCGGCCTCGACCACGTGCCTTTTATGACCAACGAGACGGTGTTCGACCGCGACGCCGTGCCGCAACGGCTGCTGATCGTCGGTGGTGGGCCAATCGGCATCGAAATGGCCCAGGCGCACCGGCAACTCGGCGCCGCGGTGACCGTCTGCGAGATGGGTTCGATCCTGCCGAAGGACGACCCCGAGCTGGTCGATGTCGTGCGAACACAGCTCAAGCGCGAGGGGGTCGAGCTTCGCGAAAACGTCAAGGTGGTCGGAGCCGCCGCCGCGGATGGCGGAGGCATCGTCCTGAACCTCGCCGAGAATGGCCAGGAAAGCCGGATCGACGGCACACACCTGCTTGTTGCCGCCGGCCGCCGTCCCAACGTCGATGGCCTCGACCTGGAGGCCGCGGGCATCGCCTACTCAGCGAGGGGCATCCAGGTGGATGCCGGCTTGCGCACGACCAATCGCAAGGTGTTCGCCATCGGCGACGTCGCGGGGGGCATGCAGTTCACGCACGTCGCCAGCTACCACGCCAGCATCGTCATCAAGCGAGCGCTGTTCCGCATGTGGTGGGCGAAGCAGGACACACGCGTCATCCCGTGGGTGACCTATACCGATCCGGAGTTGGCGCAGGTGGGGATGACGGAAGCCCAAGCGGCCGAGCGCCATGGTGACATTCGCGTCTTGCGCTGGTCGTTTCATGAGAACGACCGGGCTCAGGCCGAACGCCGGACGGAGGGGGTCGTCAAGGTGATCGCCACACCTAAGGGCCAGGTGCTCGGCGCCGGCATTGTCGGCGCCTCTGCCGGCGAACTGATTCAGACGTGGGTCCTGGCCATGAGTGCCGGCCTCAGGGTCGGGCGGGTGGCGAGCATGGTTGCGCCCTATCCGACGCTCGGCGAGGTGAGCAAGCGGGCGGCCGGCAGCTTCTACACGCCCAAACTGTTCAGCGAGCGCACCAAGAAAGTCGTCCGGTTCCTCGCCCGGTTGGGCTGAGCGCTCGGACAAGCGACAAAAGCGGCCTTCGCCGCTATAATGCTGCCTATGGATGAGGCTCCCCGTCGTTCGCGTTCAATCGGCCTGGGATTGTCGGCACAACTTCTCGTGCTGACGACCCTGTTCGTCATGCTCGCCGAGGTCCTGATCTTTGTCCCGTCGATCTCTCGATTCCGGGAGGTGTGGCTACGTGACGCGCTGGAGAAGGCAAACATCGCCGTTCTCGCGGCGCAGGCCAGCCCGGATGATGGGGTGGCGCAGGGTCTGACCATGGATTTGCTGTTCCGCACCGGCGCGTACGCCATCATTCTTCATACCCCTGATCGCCGCATGCTCATGGTCAGCGGCGAAATGCCGCCGGCGACCGACATCACCGTCGACATGCGAACCGGATCGGTTCTCGATCGGATCGTCGGCGCCTTCGGAACCCTCGCGCAGTCGGAGAATCGCATCCTTCGTGTCGTCGACGCCGCGCCGGACGACGCTGACGGCACGCTCGAGATGCTGCTCGACGAGGCGCCGCTTCGGCTGGAGATGTATGCGTATTCATGGCGGATCCTCACCCTGTCGGTGATCATCTCGCTGATCACGGCAGGCCTCGTGTTCATCAGTCTGCGCTGCTTGCTGGTGCGGCCGATTCGTCGGATGACCCTGTGGATGATGGCGTTCCGGGAGAATCCCGAGGACGAAAGCGTGACGCCGCCGCCGAGCCGCCGTCGCGACGAGATCGGCATCGCGCAACGCGAACTGGCGGTGATGCAGAGCGAACTGCGCGCTGCGTTGCGCCAGCGCGAGCACCTAGCGGCGCTCGGCGGTGCCGTCGCGCGCATCAATCATGATCTGCGCAACACGCTGGCGACCGCGGTCCTGGTGTCGGATCGGCTGGCGACGATCGAGGATCCGGAGGTCCAGCGCGTTGCGCCGCGGCTGTTCGCCGCAATGGATCGCGCGATCCGGCTGTGTGAACAAACGCTGACCTTCATCCGCGATCCCAGGCGCAGCCTACGGTCGACGAGCTTCCCGGTTGGCGAACTGGTATCGGATTTGGAGGGCGCCTTCACCGGAAACGGTGGCGCACCGACGGCCGCGATCGGCGGCGCGGGGCACGATACCGTCATCGAGGCCGACCGCGAACAGCTCGCGCGGGCCATCGCCAACCTTGCGCTCAACGCGCGCAAGGCCGGGGCGCGGACGATCCGCATCGACGCGCATCGCGAGAACGGGCGCGTCATCATCGACGTTGCCGACGACGGACCGGGAATTCCGGACGCGATCCGTGAGGTGCTTTTCCGGCCGTTCGAAAGCGCGGGCCGCAATGGCGGAACGGGCCTCGGCCTCGCCATCGCCCGTGAGATCGTACATGCCCACGGCGGTGACTTGGTGCTCGACAATACCGGGCCGGACGGGACGACGTTCCGCATGGACCTGCCGGCGGCCGCGCAACCGCGGAGGCAACACGGCGGCTAGCCGTTATTCGCCGAAAGGGGTTGCGCCGAACTGCCGTTGGCGCTGAAATGGGGTCGTTGTGCATCCGCTCAAAATCGCAAGCGAGGAAAAACCCGTGCCCCATCTCGATCGCTGGATCATCGGGATCATGGTTGCCATCGTCTCCGTGTTCGGCCTCTATCTGGCATCCCAGGCTCGGGACGATGTGATGTACGTGACCGGCATCCTGATATTCATCGTCGGCGTCCTCTTCAATTTCTTCCAGATCAAAAAGGTCGTCGGTGCGAAGCAGCCGGAATAGGACGGAGGGCCGCATGGCCTGTCGTCGACGCCGACCGCATCGCAATGACAGCCGATGACCGACGCCATCGATCTCTCTCACGGGCGTTATTCGGAGACGACGGGTGACGTGACCGTCTCCGTGAAGCCGATTTTCCTGCCGCATCAGTCCGCCCCGGACGAACGGCGGTGGGTGTGGGCCTACCACGTTCGTATCGAGAACCACGGCGAGGATGACATTCAACTGATCAGCCGGCACTGGCGGATCACCGACGCCGCCGGCCACATGATCGAGGTCCGCGGCGACGGCGTGGTCGGTGAGCAGCCCCGCCTGCGGCCGGGCGAGTCGTTCGAATACACGAGCGGCACGCCGCTCTCGACCCCGTCGGGCATCATGTGGGGAACCTATCAGATGGTCACGCACGCTGGTGAACCTTTCGACGTGGTTATCCCGACGTTTTCCCTCGACTGTCCCGACACCGACGCGCCGATCCACTGATCGCGGCGCGGAACACTCTCGGAGAGACCGTTCCCGATGGATGACACGCAGCGGCCCTCCCGGGCCGAGGCCGAGGCGGCAGTGCGGACGCTGCTGCGATGGGCTGGCGACGATCCGGCACGCGAGGGCCTGATGGGCACGCCGCGGCGCGTCGTCGATGCCTACCGCGAGTTCTTCGCTGGCTACGGTGTCGACCCCGAGGAGATCCTGCGCCGCACCTTCGAAGAGGTCGACGGCTACGACGAGATGGTGGTCCTGCGCGACGTCCGGTTCGAATCCCACTGTGAGCATCACATGGCGCCGATCATCGGACGGGCGCATGTCGGCTACCTGCCGGACCACCGCGTCGTCGGCATCTCCAAGCTGGCTCGAGTCGTCGATCTCTACGCCAAGCGTCTGCAGATCCAGGAAAAGATGACGGCGCAGATCGCCAACGCCATCGACGCGGTGCTGGAGCCGAAGGGCGTGGCCGTGGTCATCGAGGCCGCACACCAGTGCATGACGACGCGCGGCGTGCACAAGCCCGGGGTGACGATGGTGACGTCGCGGATGCTCGGCGCGTTTCGCGAAAGCGCGGTGACCCGGCGCGAGTTTCTCGCGGTGATCGGCCGGCCGGCGGCGGGCGAGACCGCGTTCGTCTGATGCAGGGGCGATCTTCGGCCTGTCCGGTACCGGGAGATTGGGCGGTGGCGTTGCAAGGCACGGCGCCGGCCAGAGCCATCGCCGCGGGACAGCCCAGGCATGATTGATTTTCGCCCGATCTTCCTGGTCATCGGGCTTCTTCTCATCGCCCTTGGCGTGATGATGCTGGTGCCGGCAACCGTCGATGCAATCCTCGGCAGCGCCGACTGGATGGTGTTCGCCGTTTCGGCCGGTCTCACCCTGTTTGTCGGCGTGACCACGGCGATGTCATGCCGGGTGAGGCGCTTTCGCATGTCGGTGCGTCAGGGGTTCGTGATGGCGACCCTGATCTGGTTGGTCATGACGCTGTTCTCGTCGCTGCCGTTTGTCTTCTCGGACCTCAACATGAGCTTCACCGACGCGTTCTTCGAGGCGATGTCGGGCATCACCACGACCGGCGCGACGGTGATCATCGGCCTCGACTCGGCGCCACCGGGGCTGTTGCTGTGGCGGGGCTTGCTGCAGTGGCTCGGTGGACTCGGCATCGTTGTCATGGCGGTGGCGGTGCTGCCGGTCCTGGGTGTCGGCGGCATGCAAATGTTCCGCGTGGAAGCGTTCGAGACCGGCGAGAAGATGCTGCCGCGGGCGACGCGTATCGCCGCCTGGCTCACCATCGTCTACGTCGGCCTGACGGCGCTGTGGATGATCATGCTGTGGTTCGCCGGCATGAGCGGCCTGGAGGCTGCCGTACACGCCATGACGACGCTCGCGACCGGCGGCTTCTCCACCTCCGACGGCTCGGTCGGCCACTTCGACAGCGCCGCCATCGATGTCATCATCATCGCGGGAATGCTCGTTGGCAGTTTGCCGTTCGTGCTTTACGTGCGCGCTTTGCAAGGACAGCCAGGACCCCTCGTTACCGACAGCCAAGTCCGCTGCTTCCTCTTCCTCGTTGCCGTCGTTGTCCTTCTGGTCGCGGTGTTTCTGATGACGCAACACGCCTATCCACTCGGGTCGGCACTGCGCTTCGCCGCATTCAACGTCATCTCAGTGTTCACCGGGACCGGATACGCGACCGTGGACTATTGGTTGTGGGGCGGGTTTGCCGGTCCGATATTTTTCCTGATCATGTTTATTGGTGGATGCACCGGATCGACAACCTGCGGAATAAAGGTTTTCCGATTTCAGGTATTGTGGGCCGCTGCAGACACGCAATTCAAGCACTTGTTACGTCCCCATGGCGTTTTCATTCCATACTATAATGGTCGACCGATCAGCGACGATATTATTTCATCCGTCCTCAGCTTTTTCTTCGTTTTCATTCTCTGTTTCGCAGTCGTTGCCGTCGGACTCGGCATGTTCGGACTGGATTTCGTCACGGCCGTCTCCAGCGCCGCCACCGCCATGTGCAATGTCGGCCCGGCGCTTGGTCCGATCGCCGGCCCCGCGGGAACGTTCCAATCGTTTCCGGACGGCGCCAAGTGGCTGATGAGCGCGGCGATGCTGCTCGGCCGTCTCGAACTCTTTACCGTGCTGATGCTGTTCTCGCCGGCGCTCTGGCGGGCCTGAGCCGGGCCCAGCAAACATTTGCAGCGTCTGCCGATGGCCCATCATGCGCGCGAAGGCGCCGACGCTGGGCCTCCCGCAACCCAGGAAAGCGAAATAGAAGTTGGCGAAATCTCCAGCGGCCAGTTTGCGGCCCAATTGGGATCCTTCGTCCTCATGGATGCATCCATCAAGCAATGAGACCAATGGATTGCGGTCGGTGTCTTCCACTGCGTGCCTCGAAACTACGGACTGAGAATGAAAATCAATAACACGTGCCGCAAAAGTCCCTTATTTCTTGAAAAAGCGTTTGCGATTTTTGGGCGGATCTTGCTTAATGTGACAAAATCAAGATGCCAAAAAGGCGTGGTGGGGGCCCGCGCCGACCTGGGATCACATGTGCTCACGCATAGATGAAGAGGGAGCGAACCGCATGTCCGCCGCTTGCCAGGCGTCCGCCCACACCACTCCGGCCGACAACGACCCGCAGGCTGGCGCCGTCGGCGACCTCGACGGTTATCGCGGCGCCCTCGGCGGCCTGAACCGCCGCGACTTTCTGAAGTATTGTACGGGCGTCGCCGCCTTCCTCGGGCTGTCGCCGGCGCTTGGCCTGCGCATCGCCGAAGCCGCCACGTCGCCGGCGCGTCCGCCGGTGATCTGGATTTCGGCGCAGGAATGCACCGGGTGCACCGAGTCGCTGCTTCGGGCCTATCACCCGACCATCGAACACCTGATCCTGGACATGATCTCCCTCGACTACCACGAGGCGTTGTGCGCCGGCGCCGGCCATCAGGCCGAGGAGTTCAAGGACCAGTCCGTCAAGCGAAACTGGGGGAAGTTCATTCTCGTTGTCGACGGCTCGATTCCGACGAAGGACGGGGGCATTCACTGCAAGATCGCCGGCAAGACGGTGTTGTCCATCGTCAAGGAAATCGCTGACGGCGCCGCCGCGATCATCGGCATCGGCAGTTGCGCGTCCTGGGGCGGCATCCCGTCCAGCGATCCCAACCCGACGGACGCGCGGGCGCTGCACGAGGTGCTGCCCGGCAAGACCATCGTCAACATCCCTGGCTGCCCGCCCAGTCCCTATAATTTCCTGTCCACGGTTCTCTACCTCCTGACCTTCGGCAAGCCGCCTGTCCTCGATCAGAAAAACCGGCCGATGTTCGCCTACGGCCGCCTGATCCACGAAAACTGCGAGCGCCGCGCCCACTTCGACGCCGGCCGCTTCGCGCTCGAATTCGGCGATGCCGGCCACCGTCAGGGCTTCTGCCTCTATAAGTTGGGCTGCAAGGGGCCCGAGACCTGGGCCAACTGCCCGACCATCGGCTTCAACGACGTGGGCGAGGTGTCCTGGCCGGTCGGCACCGGCGCGCCGTGTTTCGGTTGCAGCGAGCAAGGCGTCGGTTTCCACAAACCGGTGCATGCGCTGGCCAACGTGGAGACGGTGACGCCGCCGACCGCGTTCCCTCGGATCAATGAACCCAAGGGAGTGGGGATGTCGGCTGGTGCCGCGGCGCTCACGGCCGGCGTCGTCGGCGCCGCGGTCGGGGCCGGAGGCATCCTGGCGACGCGCCTAGGCAAGAGTGCCCCCAAAGACAAGTTCGAGCCGACCCACTACACCGAAAAATCCGACGACGAGGCTTGAGGAGAGCGTCAATGTCGATCAATCGTCGCCAGTTCCTCGGCGGGATGGCGGCCGGCGGCGCCGCCGTCGCCGCGGTGGCCGCGCCTTCCGAGGCAGAGGCCGAGCCGTTCATGCGCGATGCCAAGGCGCGGCCGGAACAGGCCCTCGGCCTGCTGTACGATTCGACCCTCTGCATCGGCTGCAAGGCCTGCGTCGCCGGCTGCAAGGCCGCCAACGGCATGCCTCCGGAAGTCCCCGCGGTTCACGCGGGCTGGAACGACGGGACGTGGGATACCGCCAAGGATCTCTCGGGCAGCACCCTCAACATCATCAAGGTCTACATGCACGGCACGGTCGAACAGAAGGACCGCGCCGAAAACGGCTTCGCCTTCATCAAGCGGCAGTGCCTGCACTGCGTCGATCCGTCCTGCATGTCGGCCTGCCCGGTCTCGGCGATGATCAAGGACCCGGTGACTGGCATCGTCAGTCACGACGTGGGCCGCTGCATCGGCTGCCGGTACTGCATCTATGCCTGTCCCTTCGCCGTGCCGAAGTACGAATACGACGGGCCCTTCGGCAAGCTCCAAAAGTGCCAGCTGTGCAATCATCTCCTGCCGGAGGGCAAGCTTCCGGGGTGCGTCGAGACCTGCCCCACGGGGGCGACCCTGTTCGGCCGCTACGCCGACCTGCAGCGGGAGGCGCACCGGCGCATCACCTTGAAGCCGGGCGATACGTATGAGTATCCGCGTGGCAATATCAGCGGCCGGATCGAGGACCGTTATCCATCGCACGAAAAAGTGGTCGAGGCCGAATACATCCCGGAGGTCTATGGCGAACGGGTGCTCGGCGGCACCCAGACCCTGTATCTGTCGGCGGTGCCCTTTGACAAGCTGGGCCTGCCCTACAAGGAAGACAGCTTCGGCCGGCCGATCCCGGACTATGCCTATGCCCGGCTGACCGAGGGGGTGCAGCACTTCCTCTATACCGGGATGATCGCTCCAGCGGTGGTGTTGACCGGACTGATCCTGCTCGCCCGGCGCAACTTCGATAAGCATCATCACGAGGCCGAAGAAGACCGCGGCGATGAACAGAGTGAGGGCGGCAAATGAGTACGCATGAACACTCTCCCCTCGGCGGCCGCCTGGTCACCGGCCCTTTTGTCTTTCTGCTCGTCATCCTCCTGGTTGCCGCCTTCGTCCTGACCCAGAGGTTCATCTTCGGGCTCGGCTCGGTCACCAACCTGAACGACGGCTATCCCTGGGGCATCTGGATTTCCATCGACCTGATCATCGGCACGGCGTTCGGCTGTGGCGGGTTCGTCATGGCGCTCCTGGTCTACGTCCTGAACAAGGGCGAATACCATCCGCTGGCACGCGCCGGTCTGATGACGGCGCTGTTCGGCTACACGCTCGGCGCGGTGGCGGTGATGATCGACCTCGGCCGGTGGTGGCAGGGCTACAACATCCTCCTGCCATGGCTGATGAACCCCAATTCGGTGCTGCTCGAAACGGCGCTGTGCATCTTTGCCTACATCATCGTGCTCAGCTTCGAGTTCGCACCGACCGTGTTCGAGCGCTTCGGCATGAAGGACGCGCGTCGGCGCCTGCACCGAGTGCTGTTCGTGTTCGTCGGCATCGGCGTGCTGCTGCCGATGATGCACCAGTCATCGATGGGTACCGTCGTCGTCATTCTCGGCTACCAACTCTCGCCCCTCTGGCAGTCGCAGCTGTTGACCCTCTATTTCCTGCTTACCGCCTTCACCATGGGCTTCGCCATCGTCGCCTTCGAGTCGATCGTCTCATCCGTCGCCTTCAAGCGACCTTTCGAGACCGTGCTGCTGCCGAAGATCGCACACATCATGGTGTGGGTGACCATCGTCTTCCTGGTGCTCCGAATCCTCGATGTCATCCGCCTGGACGCGCTTGGACTCGCCTTCCGCGGCGACACCATGGCGCTGTTCTGGTGGATCGAAATGGCGCTGGGCTTCCTGGCGGTTGGCTGCCTGCTGCCCGCAAACCTGCGCCGACAGACGCGATACCTGTTCATCGGGGCAAGCGCCTTGCTCGCCCACGGCTTCCTCTACAGGCTGAACTGCTATCTCATCGGCTATGACCCGGGAAATGGATACCAGTACTATCCGTCGATGAGCGAAATCATGGTGACGCTCGGCATCGTTGCGATGCACGTCGTCCTCTACCTGATCTTCGTCAAGCACCTGCCGGTCCTCCACACCGTGCATGAAGCCGAGCCCAAGTCCGCCGCCGCGTCGGCGTAATGTAAGATTCCGGGAGACAAGTCCATGCGTATCACCGTCGATCCAGTTACCCGCATCGAAGGACACCTTCGCATCGACTGCGAAGTTGAGAACGGTGCGATCGCCAATGCATGGTCTTCGGGCCAGATGTGGCGCGGCATCGAGTTGATCCTGAAGGGGCGGGATCCGCGGGACGCCTGGATCTACACGCAGCGGATCTGCGGCGTCTGCACCACGGTGCATGCCATCGTTTCGGTGCGTGCCATCGAAAACGCCCTGGCGATGGAGGTGCCGCTCAACGCCCAGTACATCCGCAACATGATCATCGCGGCGCACGGCATTCACGATCACATCGTCCACTTCTACCAGCTTTCCGCCCTCGACTGGGTGGATATCGTCTCGGCGCTCAGCGCCGATCCCAAGGCGGCGGCGCGCCTTGCCCAGAGCCTGTCGCCGGCGTGGCATCGCAACAGCGAGCAGGAATTCGCCGCCGTCCAGAACAAGCTGAAGGCCTTCGTTGAGTCTGGTCAGCTTGGGGTGTTCGGCAGCGGCTACTGGGGCCATCCGGCGATGAAATTGCCGCCGGAGGTCAACCTTCTTGCCGTCGTCCACTATTTCCAGGCGCTGGACTATCAGCGGCGGGTCAACGCCATCGTCGGCGTCCTCGGCTCGAAGACGCCGCACATCCAGAACCTCGCCGTCGGCGGCGTCAGCAACCCGATCAATCCGGACAGCCCGTCGACGCTGACGCTGGAGCGACTGTACAAGGTCCGAGCCGTCATCGACGAGATGAAGGGGTTCGTCAACGACGTCTACCTGGTGGATGTGGCCGCCATTGGCGCTCTCTACGCCGATTGGACGAATTACGGCGCCGGGGTGATGAACTATCTCTGCGTACCCGACATGCCCTTGGACACCAGGAACACTCAGTTTGCCATGCCGGGGGGTTATATCGCCGGTGGCAACATCGCCGGCTTCAAGCCGATCACCAGCCATGGTGATGCCTACTGGCAAGACGGCGTCAAGGAAGGCACCAAACACGCCTGGTACGAAACCGGATCCGGTCCGCTGCACCCTTGGCAAGGCGAGACCAAGCCGCAATACGTGGAGTGGGACGACGACGGCAAGTACTCCTGGGTGAAGGCGCCGACGTTCTACGACAACCGGGCGCAGGTTGGGCCCCTCGCCAACGTTCTCGCCATGGTCGCCGCGGGTCACGAGCCGACGAAGCGGCATCTCGACCGTCTGCTGGCCATCGCCGGCACCGTCGCCGGTGCCCAGATCCCGCTGGCCGCGGTGCACTCGACGATTGGCCGCCATGCTGCCCGTGCGGTGCGCTGCGCCGTCCTCTGGGAGGTGCTGGACGAGCAATGGAACCTGCTCATGGCCAACATCGCCAAGGGCGACATGGAAACCTTCAACCGGCCGCGCTTTCCGAAGGGTGAGGTGCAGGGCGTCGGCGTCCATGAGGCACCACGCGGCGTCCTGTCGCACTGGGCCGTTCTGCAGAACGGCAAGATCAAGAACTACCAGGCGGTGGTGCCGAGCACCTGGAATGCCGGGCCGCGTGACGACAACGGCGTCATGGGGCCGTACGAGGCGTCGCTGATCGGCAATCCCGTCGCCGATGAGCGCCAACCGCTGGAGGTGATCCGCACCGTGCATTCGTTCGATCCGTGTCTCGCGTGTGCCATCCACATGGTGGATCCGGCGGGCGGCGAGATCGTTCGCGTGAAGGCACTCTGACCCCGAGGGGACGCCAGGGGGGGTGGCGGGCGGCGCAGCGCGCGGGCGCCGCCCAGCCTGCCCGCAGTCACGGCACTCGACAGCACGGACCATCGATAGCATGAACATTCTGGTCCTGGGTGTCGGCAACATCCTGCTGTCCGATGAAGGCATCGGCGTCCGCGTCGTCGAGCGCTTTCCGGAGCGCTGGGCAGTGCCCAACTCCGTCGAACTGGTGGACGGCGGCACCTGCGGCATGGGCCTGCTCGACATTATCGCCGAGCGGGACCACGTCATCGTCGTCGATGCCGTCCGCCTGAACGAACCTCCGGGCACACTGGTCCGCTACGAGGGGGCGCAAGTGCCGGCGTTCTTCCGCAATCGAATCTCGCCGCACCAACTCGGACTGTCAGACGTACTTGCGGCACTCAAGCTGCTGGAGCGCGAGCCCAGGGGGCTGACACTGCTCGGTGTGGTTCCCTTGGACCTTCAGCCAAGCCTTGACCTCTCC
>CAZBWP010000028.1:0-5679 GCA_964495295.1 uncultured Rhodospirillaceae bacterium
CGACCGATCGGTATCGGCGGCCGCCGAGAATGTCAAGAATGCCGGCGCGCCCACGTGGTGGACGCGCCGGCATCGCGCCGCTATATGTTCAGCACGTCGTCCAACGGCCCCACCGTCGTTTGGCCGGCGCGATCGTCCGTGGCCCCATCGCCGCGCTGTTCGTCGGAGCGACGCGCGTGGGGGGCACATTCACCCGACGCCTGCGTTCGGCAACCTGGACCCCACCAACGATTTGTGCGGCATCGCGGGAGTTTACCGAAAGGATCGGCGCGCGGCCTCGCCGCAGCAGCTCGACGCGCTGACGCGCGCACTGGCCCATCGCGGTCCCGACGGCTCGGGACAGTACCGCCATGGCCCGGTCGGGCTGGTCCATACGCGGCTGTCCATCATCGACCTGGCCACCGGCGATCAGCCGCTGTTCGCCGACGACGGCACGGCGCTGATCGGCAACGGCGAGATTTACAATGCCATCGAGCTGATGCAGGGGGCGCTCAGGGATCAGCCGACTCGCAGCCGCTCGGACTTCGAGCCGGCGTTGCATCTTTATCGCCGCGAGGGCGTGGCCGGCTTCGACCGGCTGCGCGGCATGTACGCACTCGCCATCTACAGCCCGGCCGAGGCGACCCTGGCTCTCGCCCGTGACCCGTACGGCATCAAGCCGCTGTACTGGGTGGAGACCGACGAGTGTTTCGCGTTCGCCTCGGAGCCGCGGGCGCTGTTCGCCGCCGGCATCGTCACTCCCGAGGTGCGAAGCGCCGCCCGGGCGCAGATCCTGCAGCTCAAGAACACCGCCGACGTCGAGACCATCTTTGCGGGCGTGCAGCGGCTGATGCCCGGCGAAATCATGCTGGTTCGGGACGGGAGCATCGTGGCGCGCCAGGCGCGCGATCCGCTGCCACCACCGGCGGCAAGCCCGTGGCGCGATCTGGATGCGGCGGTCGACGGACTGGACCGCGTGCTGGAGGACAGCGTGCTGGTGCACCAGCGCTCGGACGTGCCATATGGGATGTTCCTCTCCGGCGGCATCGATTCGGCGGCGGTGCTGACGATGATGGCGCGGCTCAACGATCAGCCGGTCCGCGCCTTCACCATCGGCTTCACCGGCACCAGCGTGCATGACGAGCGCCCGGCGGCCCGGCAGATCGCCCAGGCGCTGGGCGCCGACCACGAGGAAATCGAATACGGCGAGGCCGACTTCTGGCGGCTACTGCCGGAGACCGTCGCCTGCCTCGACGAGCCGACCTGGGATCCGGCGATCCTGCCCACCTACAAGCTGGGCGAGGTCGCCGGCCAGAGCCTCAAGGTGGTGCTGTGTGGCGAGGGCGGCGACGAGGTGTTCGGCGGCTACGGCCGGTATCGCCGGCTGCTGCGGCCTTGGTGGCTCGGCGGCCGGCCGCCCAAGATCAAGGGAGTCCTGCATGGTCTCGGCGTGCTGCGGTCGGAGGACCGGGCGTGGTCCGCCGCGGCGGAGGCGATCCGCCGGGATGCGGCGCAGCCGGGCCGGTCCCCGCTGCAGGCGGCGCAGGCGGCCGATGTCCACGACTGGCTGCACGGCGACCTGTTGCTGAAGCTGGACCGCTGCCTGATGGCGCACGGCGTCGAGGGGCGGACGCCATTCCTCGATCCCGCTGTCGTCGACTTCGGCTACTCCCTGCCGGATTCGCTGAAGGTGCGAGACGGACTCGGCAAGGTGGTGCTGCGCCACTGGCTCGATCGGCACTGCCCGGCCGCCAAGGCGTTCGCCCGCAAACGCGGCTTCTCCGTTCCGGTCGCGGACTGGATCCGGCCGCGCGGCGCCGACATCGGCCGGCTGGTCGCCGCGTCGCCCGCCATCGCCGAGGTCTGCCGGCCCGAGGCTGTGAGAAGCCTGTTCCGCAGCGGGTCGCGGCAGGCGGGACTCGCCGCCTGGTCGCTGCTGTTCTACGCGATCTGGCATGCCATTCACGTCGAGGCCCGGCCGGTGCACGGTGACGCCTTCGCGTTTCTCGGCGGACACTGACATGGCGGAGTCGGCGATGCCGCTGCGCCGCCAGGATGCGGCCTTTCGCGGCGGCGCGATCCTCGCCGCCGCCGCGGCGCCGGGGTTGATCTTCGGCCCGGCGGCGATCGGGGTCTCCTTCGGACTCGCCATGGCCATGCTCTTGCTCGCGACGCCCCCCGCGCGATGGTGGCCGCGCGTAGTCGACACGGCGCGATCACCGCTCGGTGTCCTGTTCGGCGTGGTCGTGGTGAGTTGGTTGCCAAGCCTCGTCGTGACCCTGAACCTGCGGCTGACGCTGGAGGCATTGAGCTATACCGTCGGCTTCGTCGCCGCCGCGGTGATCCTCTGGGCGATCCTGGCCGAGGATGCGCGAACCCGCGTCCTGGTGCGCTGGTCGCTGCTCGCGGCGACAGCGTTGGCGGTGGCGATCGGCTGCGGCGCGCTGCACGGAACCGCCGAGGTGCTGGCGCTGTTTCGCTTCGAGGGATGGACCGACACCGATGCCGTTGGTCGCCTCAGGTCGTTCGCCAATGCGGCGATGCTGACCTTTCCCGCCGTGCTCTGGGCGGGCTGGACCGGCGGCACGACGACGCGGGTGGTCGGCACGCTGGGCGCCTTCGGGCTGGTCGCCGTGATCCTCGGCACCGACACCCTGGCCCCCCTCTCCGGCGTTGTCGCGGCGGCCCTCTTCGCCGCCGCCTGTGTCGTCGCCCGGGCGCGCCCGCACCGGATCCCGGCGATCCTGGCCATGCTCGCCCTGGTCGCCGGGCTCGGCCTCGCCCTCGTGCTGCTCACCGACGCACCGCCGGTGGACGGCGTGCCCTTCGACCCCTACCTGCCGACGTGGCTGGTGGATGTGCACCGCCAGGTCATCTGGTCGTTCACCCTGGATCACGCCGTGCAGGCGCCGGTCTTCGGCCTCGGCATCAACGCCGTCGACCAGGTCGAGGGGACCAAGGCCCTGATCCCCGGGCTCGGTCCCCAGGGGGAGTACCTGCCGTCACATCCGCACAGCTGGCTGCTGGAGATTCTCGCCGAGACCGGGGTGGTCGGCACGGTGCCATTCATTTTGTTCGTCACCGCCTGGATCGCCCGGCTGGCGCGGGAGCACGTGCGCACCGGATCGCCCGAGTGCCTGGCCGCCGGAGCGGTGAGCAGCGGCTATTGGGTGGCCGGACTTTTCAACTTTTCGTTCTGGGAAGCCTGGTGGCAGCTGGCGCACGTGTTGCTCATGGCGGTGCTGCTGGCGGCCCGCGTGCCGGCACCGCCGCACGGCTCTCCTTTGTCGAGCGGGCGGGAGGCGGTACCCTTGGCCCATCGTGAGCCGCAGCTTCGGTAGCGTACCCATGCACGCCTTCAACCGAGACGTTTTTCGCCAGCTGTTCGTCGGAGTGGTCCTGGTGACCGTCGGCCTGACCTGCGTGCTCTGGATGAGCCAGTCGCTCCGCTTCGTCGACTTCATCGTCAATCGCGGGCTCGACCTCGGCACGTTCCTCTATCTGATCGCGCTGATGCTGCCCAATTTCATGCTAGTGATCATGCCGATCGCCGTGTTCGCCACGGTGGTCTTCACCTACGCCAAGCTGATCAACGATCGGGAGATGGTGGTGATGGGTGCCGCGGGGGTCAGTCCGCTGGCCCTGGCGGGACCGGCGATCGTGCTGGCGCTGATCGTCATGACCATCGCCTATGCCCTCTACATGACCGTCCTCCCGGCCTCGTACCGGACCTTCCGGGAGTTGCAGTGGGACCTGCGCTACAACTTCGCCCGCGTGCTGCTGGAAGAAGGCGCCTTTACCGACGCCAGCGACGGGATCACGGTCTACGTGCGTGAGCGCTCGCCGGACGGACAGCTGCGCGGCATCCTGGTGCACGATGCCCGCGAACCCGAGCAGCCGCACACGCTGGTCGCCGAGCGCGGCGCCCTGGTCTCCGTCGATGGCGGCGCGCGCGTGGTGCTGTTCAACGGCAGCCGGCAGAGCGTCGACTCCGAGACCGACGCCCTCTCGGTTCTATACTTCGAACGCTATGTCTTCGACCTGGAGCTGACCCGCCGCGACAGCGCCGACCGCTACCGACCGCCGGAGGAGCGAACGTTGCGCGAGTTGTTCGCCATTGCCGACGATCCGGCGATCGAGGCGCGCGATCACGGCAAGTTCATCGTCGAAGCCCACCGTCGGATCACCGCGCCGCTGTCGACCCTCGGTTTTACGCTGGTCGGCACGGCGTTCCTGCTCCAGGGACGCTACCGGCGCGGCAGCCAAGGCCGCAACGCGGCGATCGCCGTCGTTACCGCGGTGGCCATCCTGCTCGCCACCTTCGGCCTGCAGAACCTCGCCGGCCGCACCCCGGCGCTGATCCCGCTGATCTACGCCGTAACGCTGCTGCCGATCATCGGCGGCCTCATCGCCCTGGCGCGGCCACGACGTCTGCGCGTGCCGCCCCTGGCTCCCGAACCGACGCCGCGCGGCTGACGGATCAAGCGGCGCGGCCTCAACCGATGGAAACCGAGTCCGCCGCCGCCTTGATGATTTCCGCGCTGCGTCTGAGCGCGTCCTGCTCCTGCGGCTCGAGCTCAGGGAAAATGTCGACGACCACCCCCTGGGCGCCGACCACGCGCGGAATGGTGAGGGCGACATCGGTGACGCCGAGCACGTCCGGGGTCGCGATCGACACGCTGAGGACCGCCTGTTCGTCCGCACCAATCGCCCGGACGATGCGGGCGAGGCCGGCGCCGATGCCGTAATAGGTGGAGCCCTTGCCCTCGATAATGGAATAGGCGGCGTAACGCACGCCCCGGTCGATCTGCTCGCGCACAGCCTCGGTCAAGGGGGCGCGGACCTGCGCCGCAAACGAGGTCAGCGGAATCGTGCCGGCCTTGGCGTTGGACCATGCCAGGACCTGGCTGTCGCCGTGCTCGCCGAGCACGTAGGCGTGCACCGATCGCGGCGAAATCCCCAGGTGCCGGCCGAGCAGGCTGCGGAAGCGCGCCGTATCGAGAATCGTTCCTGAGCCGATGACCCGCGTCGCCGGCAGGCCAGAGATGCGCCGAGAGACGTGGGTCATCACGTCGACCGGGTTCGATGCCACCAGGAGGATCGGATCGGGCGTCGCCGCCAAAACGCTGCGGATGACCTCCTTGAACACCGCGGCATTGCGCTCGAGCAATTGCAGCCGCGTCTCCCCCGGCTTCTGGCCGACGCCGGCCGACAGGATCACCACACTGGCGCCGTCGAGATTGGCGTAGTCGCCGGCCCGGACGATGACCGAGGAGTTGAACGGAACGGCGTGGGAGATGTCCTCCGCCTGCGCCACCGCCAGTTTGTCGTTGAGGTCGACCAAGATGATCTCGGTGCCGATGCCATTGAGCGCCATGGCGTAGGCCGCGGCGCTGCCCACCATCCCGGCGCCGACGATACCGATTTTCATGCCATACCCTCCCCGTGTTGCCCGCCTTCCAGTCCGGCGCCGAGCCCGCGCCCGGACGCCGGATCGCGCGAACACCCTAACCGAACCGGGTCGTCGGCGCCAGCGATCCACGGCCGCGAAGGGGGAGGCGAAGCTCATCGCCGGCGGTGTTGCGGTGTTGCGGTACCGCACCACGGCAACCGCAGATGAGCCCCGCCGCCCGTTTGCGGCCCATCGGTGGCCAACCCCCCTTGTCGCCCCAACCGCATTGGGCTATCTTATCGGTGGCT
>CAZBWP010000028.1:5779-17231 GCA_964495295.1 uncultured Rhodospirillaceae bacterium
CGGTGGCCAACCCCCCTTGTCGCCCCAACCGCATTGGGCTATCTTATCGGTGGCTTGTTTTGGATCGTACTGGTGCAGATTGCTGCTTCGACGACCGTGTCGTTCACTTCTTCCCAGACTACACTCGAGACTGCCGCGCGTCAGGGCATGTTGCCGGGCGTGCAACTTCGTTACAGGAGTCGACGACTTTGAACACCGGAACCGTGAAGTGGTTCAACCGCACTAAGGGCTTTGGCTTCATCGAGCCCGAAAACGGCGGACCCGATGCCTTCGTGCACATCTCAGCCCTCGAGCGTGCGGGCTTGCAAGACCTCACCGAAGGTCAAAAGGTTCAATACGAACTCGTGCGTGGCCGGAACGGCAAGAGCGCGGCGGACAACTTGAAGCTGGTCGGCTGATCGCCCAGTGGTTCGATGCCGATGGGTGACCCCCACTCCTCGGCTGAATCGAAACACGAGATCAACAGCTTAGTGGATCGACAGATCTGACGCTTGGGAACCAGGCGTCAGAGTCGATCGACAAAGGCACGGCAGCGGAGAAGCCCCTCGGGACACGCGAGGGGCTTTTCTTTTGGCTCATCGCGGATGTCCCGGGTCGGAATGGGCACGGTCCCGGCTTCCCGCGATGTAGCATTGTTTGGTGCACCGGCCGTTCCCGATGATCGGTCGCGGACCTCGGTCAACACCCGGTTACGGTTTCGGCGGCCGGGCCACGGCCGGATTCACGGTCGTTCGCCGAGCATGGGCCGAATTCGATCTCGATGGTTGAATGGTCGATGCCGAAACTGTCGCCGAGCCGCCGCTTGATCGCGGCGAGGGTCGCGTCGGCGTCGGCTCGGGGAGCGAGGCGCGCGTGCAGCGTGATCATCGGCTGTTCCTGGGTGATCGACCAGACATGCACGTGATGAACCGCCGTCACGTCCGCCACCGCACCCTCCAGATCCCGGGCGATCTTCCGCACATCGATGTCGGGGGGGCTGCCTTCCAGGAGGATATTGGCGCTTTCCTGAATCACCGAGGAGGCCGAGCGCAGAATGATCAGGGCGACGAGCACCGAAAGGATCGGATCGATCGGCGTCCAGCCCGTGGTGATGATCACCAGGGAGGCGCAGATCGCCGCAACCGACCCCAGGAGGTCGCCGGCCACGTGCAGGGCGGCGGCGCGGATATTGAGGTTTTCCCGGTTGCCATGGCGAAGGATCACGAACGAGAGGACGTTGACCAGCAAGCCGCCCACCGCCACCCAGAGCATCATGCCGCCCAGCACCTGAACCGGCTGAAACACGCGCTGTGCCGCTTCCACGACGATCCAGCCGGCGATGACGAACAACGACAGCCCGTTGATGAAGGCCGCGAGAATGGAAAAGCGGCCGAAGCCGAATGTCCGTTTGGCGGAGGCCGGCCGGCGCGCCAGGCGAAAGCCGAACCAGGCGAGGGAGAGAGCGGCGAAATCCGCCAGCATGTGGCCGGCATCGGCGAGCAGCGCGAGCGAGCCCGACACCAGCCCGCCGATCAGTTCCACCACCATGTACGTGCCGGTCACCACGGCGGCCAGCCCGATACTGCGCTCGTTGGCGCGGGACCACGGATTGTCCGCGCCACCGGGTGCGGGCGGGCGGGGGTCTTCTCCGAGCATCATACCTCCGGCGTCCGCCGAACGATGGCGGTTGCGAACAGCACCTCGCGGACGGTCAGAATACGCCGGATTCGAGGCCGACGGCCATAGCCAGACCGAGGTCGCGACAGGCGTCGACGAACCCTTCGTCCCAGGCGCCGCGACAGATCAGCGGCGCTTGCACGGCGCGCCATCTCAGGCCGGTGGTGATCGTCTCGACGGCCCGGCGCGTGCCCGTGCCGTCGTGACCGGCACGGACGTAGAGCGCATAGGGACGGCCCTGGGTGTGCTCCAGGCAAGGATAGTAGATGCGATCGAAGAAGTCCTTCAGCGCTCCCGACATGTAGCCGAGGTTCTCGGGCGTGCCCAGGATGACCGCGCCCGCGGCCAGGACGTCGTCCGCCCCGGTGTCGAACGGGCTCAGCGCCACCACGTCGACCCCGGTGATGTCTTCGTTCCCGGCGCCCTCGACCACCGCATCGCGGAGTCTCCGCGTGTTGGGCGATGGCGCATGCGCAACAATGAGGAGCCGTCTTGAAGGCATGCCGCCGCGTCATCCGCCGGTCTTCCCGCATCGAGCACGCCAGCGATGCGATGGCACGTGAGGGCCAGCCCTACGGCCGCGCGCCGGCAATGAAACGATGCGGACCGGCATCGCGTCGGCGATACTCGACAATCTCCCGTAGATAGGCCCCGTAGCCGCTCTTTTCCAGCGGCGCCGCCAGCCGCTCGACCTGGTCGACGTCGATGAAGTTCATGGCCAGCGCCACCTCCTCGACACAGGCGATCTTCAGGCCCGTCCGCTCCTCGATGATGCGGACGAAGTCGGCCGCCTGCAGCATCGACTGAAAGGTGCCGGTATCGAGCCAGGCGAAGCCGCGGCCCAGCCGCTCGACGGCGAGCTTGCCGCGCTCCAGGTAGGCCTTGTTGACGTCGGTGATCTCCAGTTCGCCGCGCCACGACGGCGTGACGGCGGCGGCGATGTCGATGACGTCGTTGTCGTAGAAGTACAGACCCGTGAGCGCCCAGTTGCTCGGCGGCGTCGCAGGCTTTTCGATCAGTTGGACCGGCCGACCGGTGCGATCGAACTCGACGATGCCGTAGCGCTCCGGATCGGCGACCTGGTAGGCGAACACCGTCGCACCCTCCTCCCGGGCAACCGCCCGCGCCAACAGATCGGTCAGGCCATGGCCGAACAGCACGTTGTCACCGAGGATCAGCGCCACCCGCTTGTCCTCGATGAAGGCGCGGCCGATGAGGAACGCCTGCGCCAGCCCCTCGGGCTTCGGCTGCTCGGCGTACACCAGGGTCAGGCCCCACTGGCTGCCGTCGCCGAGTTGTTGCTCATAGAGGGCCCGGTGTTCGGGCGTGGTGATGATCAGGATGGTCCGGACGCCGGCGAACATCAGCACCGACAGCGGGTAGTAGATCAATGGCTTGTCGTAGATCGGGAGGAGCTGCTTGCTGATCGCGGTGGTCACCGGATAGAGGCGCGTGCCACTGCCGCCGGCGAGGATGATGCCGCGGATGTCGTCTCGGATCATGTCGGGGTCTCCATGCGCAAGGTCGCGACGATCTCGGCCATCACCTCGGTCAGCGTGTCCCGCCAGGGGCGGCGGGGCGGCGCGAAAGCGGCGGTGATCCGGGTGCAGTCCAGGACGGAATTGACGGGCCGACGCGCCGGCGTCGGATAGGCGGCGGTCGGGATCCGCGTCACCACCGGGCGCCTGCCCCAGACGCGGGCCGCGTCATCGAAGATGGCGTCGGCGAAGCCGGCCCAGCTGGTGGCGCCTTCGGCCGCGTAATGGAAGGTGCCGAACCGGTCGCGGTCGCCCCGCGTGAACGCGCCGGCGATGATCAGGAGCGCCTCGGCGATATCGCCCGCGGCGGTCGGCGCGCCGATCTGATCGTCGACGACCCGCAACTCGTCGCGCTCGGCGCCGAGCCGCAGCATGGTGCGGACGAAGTTGCCGCCGTGCGCGGCGTAGACCCAGCTGGTGCGGAGTATCAGGTGGTCCGGGCAGGTCTCGCGCACCGCCGCCTCCCCCGCCGCCTTGGAGGCGCCGTAAACGCCGAGTGGTCCGACCGGATCGTCCTCGACCCAGGCGCCGGGCTTGCTGCCGTCGAACACGTAGTCGGTGGAGATGTGCAGCAGCGGCACGCCGCGGGCGGCGCAGGCGGCAGCCAGCACGCGCGGGCCGGTCGCGTTGACCGCATAGGCCCGCTCCGGCTCGGCCTCGGCCTTGTCGACGGCCGTGTAGGCCGCGGCATTGACCAGCGCGCCGCACCCGTCGAGCACGGCCGCGACGGCCGCCGCATCCGTGATGTCCAGCTCCGGCAGGTCGCAGCCGACGACGGTATGCCCCCGAAGCGGCGCCCGCCGCATCAACTCGACGCCGACCTGACCCTTGCAGCCGGTAACCAGGAGCCGCGCCATCCCCTCACCCCGCCTGCGGCAGCGCCGGCGCCCGGTCGAGCCCCAGGCGCTGGCCGGCGTAACGGCCGGCGCGGATCGGTCGCCACCAGTCGGCGTTGTCCAGATACCAGCGGACGGTCCGGGCGAGGCCGCTGTCGAAGGTTTCGGCGGGCGTCCAGCCAAGCTCGTTCTCGATCTTGCTGCAGTCGATGGCGTAGCGCGCATCGTGGCCCGGACGATCGGCGACGAAGCTGATCAGCCGCTCGTGCGGACGGTGGGCCGACGCCGGCGCCAGGTCGTCGAGCAACGCACACACGGCGCGCACCACGGCGAGGTTGGTGCGCTCCGACCGGCCACCGATGTTGTAGGTCTCGCCCACCCGGCCGCGACGCAGCACCAGGTTCAGCGCCACCGCGTGGTCGTCCACATGGAGCCAGTCGCGGACATTGTCGCCCTGGCCGTAGACGGGCAGCGTCTCACCCGCCAGGGCCTTGATGATCATCAGCGGGATCAGCTTCTCCGGGAACTGATAGGGGCCGTAATTGTTGGAGCAGTTGGTGACAATCACCGGCAGGCCATAGGTCTCGTGCCACGCCCGGACCAGGTGGTCGGAGGCGGCCTTCGATGCCGAATAGGGCGAGCGCGGATCGTACCGGGTCTCCTCGGTGAACAGACCGGTTGGTCCGAGCGAACCGAACACCTCGTCGGTGGAGACGTGGTGGAAGCGGAACGCTTGTCGCGCCGGGACCTCCAGCGCGCGCCAGTACGCGAGGGCCGCGTCGAGCAGCACGGACGTGCCGACGATGTTGGACTGGATGAAGGCGCCCGGCCCCTCGATCGACCGGTCCACGTGGCTCTCCGCCGCGAGATGCAGGACGGCGTCCGGCCGATGGCGCGCCAGGATCGCCTGCACCGCGGCCGCGTCGCAGATGTCGGCGTGCTCGAAGCCGCAGCGCGGATGGCCACCCCACAGCGTCAGGAAGTCCGGGTTGGCAGCATACGTCAGCTTGTCGAGGACGATCGCGGTGTCATCGGTGTGGTCGAGAACGTAGCGGACGACCGCCGAGCCGATGAAGCCGGCGCCACCCGTGACCAGAATTTTCATGACGGCTCCCGTTCCGTTCGGTCAGACACCGGACCGAACACGGCGCCACGCCCCCTCGCCGCGCCGTTCACAACAGGTCGACGGCATCGCGGAGGCGCGGGAGGGTGCGGTCGCGATCGGAAACCACGGCGACGGCTGGCTCGACGGGCCAGTCGATGCCCAGGTCGGGATCGTTCCACAAGACGCCGCGCTCCAGGTCGGGCGCATACGGCGCGCTCACCTTGTACAGGACCTCCGTGTCCGGTTCGAGGGTACAGAAGCCATGGGCAAAACCGACGGGGACGAGCGCCTGGCTCCAGGCCTCGGCGCTGAGCCTGAGGGTGACGTGCCGGCCGAAGGTGGGCGAGGCGCGGCGGATGTCGACGGCAACGTCGAGGATCGCCCCGCGAACCACTCGCACCAGCTTGTCCTGAGCGGCCGGTGGCAACTGATAGTGCAGCCCCCGCACCACGCCCGGCGCGGCAGAGTAGCTGTGATTGTCCTGCACGAACTCGAACACGAGGCCGGCGTCGGCGAACGCTGGCTTGCTGTATGTTTCCGAGAAGAACCCGCGGGCGTCGCCGAACCGCTTCGGCGTGATCATCAGCACGTCCGCGAGGGCGCTGGCTTCGATCTTCATGACGGCAATCCCGAACGCGGTTCGAGGCGTGGACCAATGTGCGATGTGACGGCGCAGCGCGGCGAGAGCGGCCGACACTATCCGGCCGCCGGATGCAATTCAAGCCAGAAGCAGTCGAGGATGATACCTCTTATACGTGATAATTGCCCCGTATGTGGCGCTTGGGGGCGTGCGGCATCCCCCGCACATGGCGGCCGAGCACGCCCCGTGGAGATCGGGGCTCGGAGACGGCATCGGGCGCACCAGCCACGTCGCCGACCGAATCGCCAATCGATCGTCGGCCGGCGGGATCTCCGCACCCCGCGCCGGGATCCGGGCAACGCCGCGAAAACGCCGCATTTCAGTGGCTTATGGTGACGCACGCCGCCCCGGCTATCGATCCCATCAAAAACGTGACACATCGACTCGCCATGCCCAAGACGAAACTCCGTGCCGACCGCCCCATCGCGCCGCGCAGGACCGCTCCACCCGCTCAACGCCGCCGGTGGCTGAGTTGGGCCGTCCGGTGGATGGCAGTCATCGCCATCTGGCTGATCCTGGGGGCGGGCGGGCTGGTCGCTTGGTATGCCGCCGACCTGCCGGACATCGACGCGGCCATCGCGGCGACCCGCCAGCCATCGATCCGGGTGCTGGCCGTCGACGGCACGGAACTGGCAACGGCGGGCGACCTCTACGGCGTCCCCGTCCAGGTGGGCGATCTGCCACCGGCGCTGCCGGCGGCGTTCATGGCCATCGAGGACCGCCGCTTCTACGATCACTTGGGTCTGGATCCGCGGGGACTGCTGCGCGCGGCCATCGTCAATATCGAGGCCCGGAGCATCGTCCAGGGTGGCAGCACGATCACCCAACAGGTGGCCAAGAACCTGTTCCTCACCCACGACCGGACGGTCAAGCGCAAGATTCAGGAATTGCTGCTCGCGCTGTGGCTGGAACAAAAGCTGACCAAGGATCAGATCCTGTCGCTGTACCTGAACAGGGCCTATTTCGGCGCCGGCGCTTACGGCGTGGATGCCGCGGCGCACAAGTACTTCGACGTGCCGGCGGCGCGGGTCTCCACCTATCAGGCGGCGATGCTCGCCGGCCTCGTGCGCGCACCATCCCGCTACAACCCGCATGCCAGCCCCGACCTCGCCGACGGCCGCGCCCGCCAGGTGCTGCTCGCCATGGTCGACGCCGGTTTCATGACCCAGACCGAAGCCGCGGCCGCGGTCCGCCACCGGGGATCGACCGCCGCCCTCGCCGGCCCGCAGCGCGGCAGCCGCTGGTTCGTGGACTGGGTCCTCGAGTTGGTGCCGGGCTTCGTGGCCGTCGGCGACCGTGACCTTGTGGTCACGACCACCCTCGATCCACGCCTCCAGCGCACCGCGGAAACGCAGGTTCAGGGAGCCCTCGATGCCACCGCCGCTGAGGCCGGGGTCGGTCAGGCCGCGCTGGTGGCCCTGTCCACCGACGGCGCGGTGCGGGCGCTGGTCGGCGGTCGCGACTACCGGGGCAGCCAGTTCAACCGCGCGGTCCAGGCTCGCCGACAGCCGGGCTCCGCGTTCAAGCCGTTCGTCTACCTCGCTGCGCTGGAGGCCGGATGGTCGCCCGAGAGTCGGGTGCTCGACGCACCGGTGGCGGTGGACGGCTGGCGCCCCCGCAACTTTACCGATCGGTATCGCGGCGACATCAGCATGGGCGAGGCCCTCGCGGACTCGGTCAACACCGTGGCCGTGCGCCTCTCGGAAGCCGTCGGCCGCAACCGGGTGCGGGACGTGGCGCGTCGCCTCGGCATTACCGCGCCACTGCCGGCGACGCCCAGCGTCGCTCTCGGCGCCGGCGAGGTCGATCTCCTGGAACTCACGGCCGCCTACGGCGTGTTCGCCAACGGCGGGCTGGCGGCATGGCCCTACGCCGTGGTGACGATCCACGATGCGGACGGTCGGCTGCTGTACCAGCGTGCCGGCCATGGCACCGGCCGCATCGTCGCCGAGCATCATGTCGCGGCGATGACCGGGATGCTGAGCGGCGTCGTCGACCACGGCACCGGGCGGGCGGCGCGCCTGGATCGCCCGGCGGCGGGCAAGACAGGCACCAGCCAGAACTTCCGCGACGCCTGGTTCGTCGGCTACACTGCCGATCTGGTCACCGGGGTGTGGATGGGGAACGATGACGGCAAACCCATGAAAAAGGTGACCGGCGGCGGCCTGCCGGCCAATCTTTGGCGGAGCTTCATGCTGGCCGCCCACGATGGCCTGCCGGTACGATCTCTCTATCGCGCGCCGGCCGTGGCGACGCCAGCGGCTCCGCACGAGGGTCCGCCGGTCAGCGACCGCACGCTGTTCGAGCGGCTGCTCGATTCCATCGACAGCCACAGCGGCTGAACCCAAGACACCACGATCGGGCCGCGTCCTGGTAGGTCAGGGCCCTGATGGTCGGGTCGTCGCCACCGATCGCCGCTGCTGTCTCGCCGCAATGATGGCCGCGATCAGCACGCCGATCCCCATGAGCGCCGTCGCTGTCGTCATCGGCACCTGGGTGCCGTCGTCCCACTGGCCGACGGCGAAGCCGACCAGCGCCGCGACGGTCATCTGCACGAAGCCGAGCAGCGCCGAGGCGGCGCCGGCCATATGCGGGAACGGGCCGATGGCGCCGGCCATCGCCGTCGGCATGGCGATGCCCATGCCGATCATGTAGACGAACATCGGCGCCAGCACCGCGGCGATGGTGGCGACGCCGCCCCACGCCAGCCCCGCCAGCACGGCGCCCCCCATGCCGGCGACGGCCGCGCCGGCGCGCAGCATCGGCAGGATGCCGACGCTGTTGACCAGCCGGCCGGTGAGCGCGGTGCCGACGATGTAGCCGGCGACCGCGGTGGCAAAGCAGGCACCAAACCACTCGGTCGGCACGCCGAGAAAATCGATGAACACGAAGGACGAGCCCGAAATGAACGCGAACAGCCCGCCGAACACGCAGGCGTTGGCCGCGGTGTAGGCGACGTAGGTCGGCGACAGCAGCAGCAGCCGATAGCGTTCCAGAATGCGCCGCGGCCGCATCGCCTCGGGATCGGGACGCCGATTGGTCTCGGGCATCAGCAACGCCGCCGTGACCAGCAGCACGACGCCGATCGCCGAGAGTGCCATGAACACGCTGGCCCAGCCGAAGCGGACCGCAAGCTGGCTGCCGATGGATGGCGCGATCAACGGCGCGACCGCCATCGCCGAGCCGATATAGGCAAGCATTCGCGCGCCGCGCTCCGGGGTGTGGACATCGCGGATCACCGCCCGGCCCAGCACCGGACCGGCGCAGGCGCCGACCGCCTGGACGAAGCGGGCGGCGATCAGGCTCTCGATGTCGGGTGCCAGGGCGCTGGCGATGCTGGCGACGACGAACAGGGCCATGCCCGCCAACAGGCAGGGCCGGCGGCCAAAGCGGTCGGACATCGGACCGTAGACAAGCTGGGCGACCGCGAAACCGGCAAGGAAGGCGCTGAGCGTGAGTTGCACCGTGCCGACATCGGTCGACAACGCGCGCGTCATCTGCGGCAGCGCCGGCAGATACATGTCGGTCGACAGCGGGCCGATGGCGACGAGCCCCGTCAACAGCGCCGCCGCGCCGCGCGAGTCCGGCCGCAGCACGGCTCAGATCCGCCGTTCGCGGGTCACTCGGCGAGCCGTGCGATGGTCGCGGTGGTGCTGAAGCCGGGTTCGATGCGGGCGAGCCGGACCTCGCCGCCCCACCCTTCGACGAGGTCGCCGCCGACCACCTGGTCGCGGCGATAGTCGGCGCCCTTGACCAGCACGTCCGGGCGCAAGGCCGCGATCAGGTCGAGCGGCGTATCCTCCTCGAACAGGACGACGAGATCGACCGACGCGAGGGACGCAAGGACGGTCGCCCGCGCCGCCTCTGCCTGCACCGGCCGGGACGGCCCCTTCAGCCGCGCCACGGAGTCGTCGCTGTTGAGACCGACCACCAACTTGTCACAAAGGGCGCGCGCCTGGGTCAACAGCGAGATGTGGCCGGGATGCAGCAGATCGAAACAGCCGTTGGTGAAACCGATGCGCAACCCCTGATGTCGCCACGTCTGAATGCGATCCACGGCGGGCGCCAAGCCCAGCACCTTGGCTTCGGCGCGGCTGAGGTCGCGATGGCGCAATGCGTCCGCCAGTTCCTGGGCATAGGCGACGGCGGTGCCGACCTTGCCGACGACGATGCCGGCGGCGACGTTGGCCAGCGCCGCCGCCAGCGGCAGCGGCGCGCCGGCGCCGAGGCCGGCGGCAATGATCGCCACCACCGTGTCACCGGCGCCGGAGACGTCGAACACCTCGCGCGCCTCGGCCGCAAGCTCGGTGATGGTCCCGTCGGCCTCGACAACCACCATGCCGTCCTTGCCGAGGGTGGCGACGACGGCACCGAGCTCGTGACGTTCGATCAGCATGCCGGCGGCGTCGATCACCCGGTCGGTCTCGTTGGTGTCGATGCCGGTGGCCTCGGACAGTTCCGCCCGGTTCGGCGTGATCACGGTGGCGTGGCGATACCGGCCGTAGTCGCGGCCCTTGGGATCGACGATGACGGCCTTGCCGGCGGCCCGCGACTCGGCGATCAGTTCCGCGGCGACGCCGCCGTCGAGCACGCCCTTGCCATAGTCGGACAGGATCAGCACGCCGCAGTCGGGCAGCAGCGTTCGGGCGGCGTCGTGGGCGGCACGGCGGGTATCGGCCGGCAACGGCAGGGTCGTCTCCCGGTCGGCGCGCATGATCTGCTGCGCCTCGGCGATGAAGCGTGTCTTGATCGTGGTGCGGCGGCCGGGATCGTTGATCAGCCCGAAGGCGCTCCGATTGCCGCGTCCGAGCAGGCGGCGCACTTCTTCGCCGGCCGAGTCCTCGCCGACCACCGCCACGAGGCGGGCACGGGTCCCGGCGGCGAGAAGGTTGCGAACGACATTGCCGGCGCCGCCCAGCATCGCCTTTTCCGTCTCAACCCGCAGCACCGGGATCGGCGCTTCCGGCGAGATGCGGCGGACCGAACCGGAGACGAAGCGGTCCAGCATGATGTCGCCGACGACGAGGGCGCGCACGTCGGCGAGGCGCGCGAGCAGGGCGGCCAGGGTCGCGCGCTCGGCCATCACACCAGGCCCAGCTCGATCTCGAGCGCCGCGCACAGCATCTGCCCGAGGGTGATGTGCATCTCCTGGATGCGTGCCGTGCTCTCCACCGGCACCACCAGGAACGGGTCGGCCACGACCGCCATACGGCCACCGTCGCGACCGCCGAGACCGGCGGCGACGCAGCCGCGGGCGCGGGCGGCGAGCAGGCCCTGGATGACGTTCTCGCTGGCACCCGAGGTGGAAATGCCGATGCAGACGTCGCCCGGCCGGGCCAGCGCCTCCACCTGCCGGGCGAACAGCCGGTCGAAGCCGAAATCGTTGCCGATGGCGGTGAGCGCCGACGTGTCGGTGGTCAGTGCCAGTGCGGCGATCGGCGCCCGGTCGGCGCGGTAGCGCACGGCGAGTTCGGTTGCCAGGTGCTGGGCGTCGCCGGCGCTGCCGCCGTTGCCGAAGAACAGGAGCTTGCCGCCGCCGCGGATGGCCGCCGCGCACGCCGCCACCAGACGCGCGAACGGCGCCCGCACCGCCTCCCGTGTCGCCACGAGGGCGGCGGCGTGGGCGTCGAGTTCGGCATCGTAGAAGGCGTTGAGATCCATGACGATCCTTCTAGCA
>CAZBWP010000029.1:0-2426 GCA_964495295.1 uncultured Rhodospirillaceae bacterium
TCTCGTCATGGCCGCGCTCGTCGCGGCCATCCACGTCGGGCCGCATCCGCGGCGGTCGACCGAAAAGCCGATTCATTCACGCCCTTCGTCACTCCGTCGGCAGGCCCGCCAGCAGCGCCTCGGCCTCAGGCCGTTCCGGGAACGCGGTCGCCTCGGCGAGCAGGGTCTCCAGCACGGTCCGCGCCGCCGCCACGTCGCCGACGCCGCTCAGCGCCTGGGCATAGCGGAAGCGGAGGGACGGATAGCCGGTCGACGCATCGGCCACCGGCTTGAGGATGGAGAGCGCCCGCTCGGGATTGCCCTCTTCCAGGTAGACCACGGCCAGCACTTCGCTCGCCGTCGCATCATACGGCTGCTCGGCATAGGCCAGCCGCGCGTACTCCGCCGCCTCGGCCAGGCGATCGGTGCGCATCAGCGCCTCCGCCAGCGGCGCGTAGACGTTGGTGCGCGAGGGGTCTCGCGCCAGGATCTCGCCCATCTGCCGCGCGGCCACGTCGTAGGCGCCGCTGCCGAACGCCATGCGCGACAGGGCGAAGCGCACGTATTGATCCTCCGGATACCGCTCCAGCCACGCGCTGAGCGTCGCCATCGCGCCTTGCCCGTCGCCGGCGTCCTGCTGCGCGGTCGCCAGGCGGACCAGGGTGAAGGAATTGTTCATTCGCTCCTGCGCCGCCTTGAGCAGCGGCACCGCCCGCTCGGGCTGATTGAACTTGGCGAAATAGAGGCCCCGCACCTCGCCGACCGCCGGCTCATTGGGGTGCGCATCATAGAGCGTGCGGACGTCCGTGGTGACGGCCTGCGCCTCCTCGCGCGTCGACATGGCGTTGAGGCCGGCGATGTTGACCCGGGCCAGCGCGAAGCGCGCCGCGGGCCAGTCCGGGGCGAGCCGCACCGCCTCCTTGGCGTGCTCCAGGGCCACGGCCAGCTGGCCGGCCAGCAGCGCGGCTTCGGCCAGTTGCAGGTGCGCCGCCGGATCATCCGGCCGCAGCGTCGCCCGCTCCGTGAACGTCTGCACGGCGGCTTCGAGCCGCGCGGCCTGCAATTCGGCGGCGCCCTTCACCGCCAGGACGTCGGCGGTCCCCGGCGCAACCGGCGCGAGCACCTCCAGGGCCGAAAACGGTCGCCGCTCCTGCCGGTAGGCGTCGGCCAGGGTGATCCTGACCTCGGCGTTGTCGGGCACCGTTTCGACGCCCCGCGCCAGCCAAGTGATCGCCGCGTCCTGCCGGCCCGCGGACCACTCCACCCGCGCCAGGTTGACAAAGGTTTCCGCCTGCTCGGGGAAGCGTGCCAGCGACTCCTCCAGGAAGCCGCGGGCGGCGTCGAAGCGCCGTTCCTTCGCCGCGATCTCGGCGAGGCCGGCGGATGCCCCGGGGTGCCCCGGCACCAGCTTCAGCACATGCTCGAACGACTGCCACGCGGCCACCGTTTCGTTCTTGCCGCCGTGGGCGATGCCGGCCAGCAGCCAGCCCTGGGCCCTGTCGGGATGCAGCTCCTGATACCGCTTGGCGTCGGCGAGTGCGGCATCGAACTTGCGCATGCGGATGTTTTCCAGGATCACCTGGAGCATGAGTTCCGGCTGCTCCGGATCGATCTCGATCGCCTTGCGCAGTTCGCCGACGCCGCTCTCGCTGTCGCCAAGCGCGATCTTGACGATGCCGAGCCGCGAGCGCAGTTGCGCGTCGTCGGGCTGCAAGGTGGTCGCGCGCGACAACAGCGCGTCGGCCTGTTCCAGCTTGCCGGCCTTTCTCGCCACCTCGGCGACGAACTCGAGAAACTCGACGTCGTTGGCGCGCGCCCGGGCCAGCGGCTGCAACACCTCCAGGGCGCGGGCGTGATTGTCCAGGCGGACGAGGGTGTTCGCCAAATAGACGCGCCCCGCCTCGTCGGCGGGGACACGCGCGACGTACGCCTCCAGGCCCGCAACCGCCTGCTGCAGGCGTCCGGATCGATAGTTGGCCGCACCCGCCAGGAAATAGGCGCGCGGGTGGTCATTGGAGAGGGTGGTCGTCCGGGTGGCGAATTCGATGGCGGCCTCGTCGTCGCCCAGCTGATACGCCGCTTCGGCCCGAATGTAGGTCGACTCCGCGTCGGTCGGCGTTCTGACGAGAATGGCCTCGACGTTCCGGAGCGCGTCCGTGTACTTCTGCTGCCCAAGCTGCGCCCGCGCCAGGTTGCGTTGCACGATCAGGCGGTGCGGCTTCAACTCCAGGGCGCGCGCGTAGAGCTCTTCGGCGGCCGCGAACTCGCCGCGCAGCAGCGCCAGGTTCGCCTTGTCCTCGAGCCATTTCGCCTCGTCGTGGGCGATGCCGCCGACCGAGCGCTCGATCAGCTCGGCCGCCACATCGAACCGCCCGGCGTCCGCCTCCAGATCCGCCAGCGCCAGCAGCGCCGGCGCGTAGGTTGGCAGCCCGTCGAGCGCCTCGGCG
>CAZBWP010000029.1:2526-4622 GCA_964495295.1 uncultured Rhodospirillaceae bacterium
CGCCAGCGCCAGCAGCGCCGGCGCGTAGGTTGGCAGCCCGTCGAGCGCCTCGGCGAACAGGCGCCGCGCCGCGTCGTCGTCGTTCTTGCCGCGGAGCGCCTGCCCCCGCAGGATCAGGAACTCCGCCTGTTCCTCGCGCGTGCCGCCGACCACATTGGCGTAATCCTTGAGGACCCGGTCATACGCACCTTGCAGGAGCAACGCCCGCGCCAGGTCGGCGAGCAACGCCAGGTTGTACGGCTCGGCTTCCAGCAGCCGACGCAACTCGGTTTCCGCGGATGCGCCACTGCCCAGTTCCAGGTAGGCGTGCGCCAGTCGGAGGCGCGTGGCCGGATCGTCGGGGTTGTCGAGCAACTCCCTGCGGAGGGCCAGAACGGTCGCCGGCATGGTGCTCTGCAACGCCACGAAGCGCTGCGCCACGGCGAGAAGCTCGGTCGCGTCCGCTTGATCGGTGCCGATCTCGACCGCGCGGGACAGCTCGCGCACCGCGGCCGGGGCATTCCCCATCTCCAGATAGGCCCGGCCGGCGAGATAGCGCAGCTCCGCATCGTCGGGGGCAAGGCGAATGGCATTGGCAAATTCGATGACGCTGGCGGCGATGTCACCCTCCGCCTGCAACGCCAAGGCCCGCTCTCGATAGTCGCTGGCGGTTCGATCGTCGCCGCACGCGCCCATGCTGGCGGCGAGCAGCAGGGCGGAGAGTGTGGAGACCACCTGACGGGATCGAGCGGTGCGTGGTTTCACCCCGGTTACCTTTCTCGCTACATCGGTTGAAGGCGACAGGTCGGAGTCAGCGCAACACCTGCACCCGGCGCTCGGCAGACCCCCCGCTCGACACTCGCGGCGCATCTACGACCATACCATATTTAGGTTGGCCAGCCTTCAAGACCATTAACGTCCTGATATCTTAATTCCCCCGGCAAGTCGAGTCTGGCCGGGCGGCCGCACCACCTTGCCGGGTCAGTCCGGTACCTCGGAGCCCGTCCACACTTCCGCTTCGGCCCGCAGCGGATAGTCTGCCAGCGCTTCGTAGTGCGCACCCTCGCGCCCGAGGAAGCTGCGGAACAGGGTGAACGCCTCCACCCGAAAGGGGCCGGCGGTGAAGGTGTTGTGTGCCTCGAGGTAATCCCCGATGCGCGCCGAGCCGCCATTGCGGAACCGGGCGAGGGTGACATGCGCCTTGAACTTGCGGTGTTCCGGCTCCACGCCGGTGCGGACCAGCACCGTGTCGACCCGCTCCTGCAGCCAGACCAACCGCTGCTCGCGCACGACACCGGCCCACAGCGCCCGCACCTTGCGTCCCGTCTCGAAGCAGCCGAGGCCGGAGACGGTGAGATCGAACGGCACGCCCCGCACCCGTGCCAGGGCGTCGTGGATGTCCTCGGCTTCGTCGCGGCCGACGTCGCCGATGAACCGGAGCGTCAGGTGGAGCCTTTCCGCGTCGACCCAGCGGGCGCCGGGCAGGCCGGCGCACAGGCCGCCAAGCCGGGCGCGGATGTCCTCGGGCAGGGCAATTCCCACGAACAGGCGATACATGGCCGACCTCCAAGTCCGCTCCCCCGGTATGCCAGCGCTGGCGGGGCGGGATCAAGGCCGAAGCGATGGGCGGAGTCAGCGGCCTTCGGTGACGCGCGCGATCAGCGCCCGCACCGACGGCAGGATGTTCTCGACGATCACCGCCACGCCGGCGGCGTTGGGGTGCATGCCGTCGCCCTGGTTGAGCGAAGGCTCGGCGGCGACGCCGTCCAGGAAGAACGGATAGAAGATCACGTCGTGGGCCGCCGCCAGCTCCCGATAGGCGGCGGCGAACGCGTCGCCGTAGTCCGGGCCCAGGTTGGGCGGCGCCAGCATGCCGGCGAGCAGCGTCGGCAGCCCGCGCCGGTCGAGCTCGGTGAGGATGGCGTCGAGGTTGCTCCGGGTTTCGGCGGGATCGAGGCCGCGCAGCCCATCGTTGGCGCCCAGTTCGACGATGACCGCATCGGGCCCCGCATCGGGGGCGTCAGCGGCGAGCAGCCAGGCGAGGCGGGCGCGGCCGCCGGCCGAGGTGTCGCCGGAAACGCCGCCGTCGATGATCTCGACGGCCAGGCCCTCGGCGG
>CAZBWP010000029.1:4722-5838 GCA_964495295.1 uncultured Rhodospirillaceae bacterium
GAGGTGTCGCCGGAAACGCCGCCGTCGATGATCTCGACGGCCAGGCCCTCGGCGGCAAGGGCACGCTTCAACTGCGCCGGAAAGGCATCGTCCTCCGCCAGTCCCCAGCCGGCGACCAGGCTGTCGCCGAGCGCAATAATCCGGATCATGTCCTGGGCCGCCGCGGCGCCCGCCAAGCCGAGCCAGAGCAGGGCCGCGTTGACAACGAAAACGAGCGCGCCATATGCCGACCATCCCCTGAAACAGGCTCTTCTATCGCGACATGCCACGTTCGCCCTCCTCCGATCCGTTGCCCGCCGCCGTCGATCTCACCGGTCTCGAGCTCTCCCTCGTGGGGGCCGCCGGGTCCGTCGCCATCCTGCGCGGCATCGACCTGGTGGTGGCGCCGGGCGAAACCATCGGTCTGGTGGGCCCCTCCGGCTCCGGCAAGACGTCGCTCTTGATGGTGATCGCCGGGCTCGAGCGGCCGACGGCGGGCGCGGTGCGCGTCGCCGGCGCCGACCTGGCAGCCCTCGACGAGGACGCGCTGGCGCGCTTCCGCCGCCGACAGGTGGGCATCGTCTTCCAGAATTTCCACCTTGTGCCGACCATGACCGCGCTGGAAAACGCCGCGCTGCCCCTGGAGTTTGCCGGCGAGATGGATGCCTTCGCCAAGGCCGAGGCGCAGCTCCGGGCGGTCGGCCTCGGCCATCGGCTCGGCCACTATCCGTCGCAGCTCTCGGGGGGTGAGCAGCAGCGGGTGGCGCTTGCCCGCGCCTTCGTCGCCGAGCCGGCCCTGCTGCTCGCCGACGAACCGACGGGCAACCTGGACCAGGCCACCGGGGCGCAGGTCATGGACGCGCTGTTCGAGTTGCAGGACCGGCGCGGCACCACGCTGGTTCTGATCACCCACGAGCGCGCCTTGGCGGCACGCTGCCGGCGCATCGTCCGGCTCGCCGACGGCCGCATCGTCGCCGACGAGCGGCAGGCGGCGTGACCCTGGCGACGCCGATGCTGGTCTGGCGGCTGGCGCGCCGCGAACTGCGCGCCGGCTTCGGCGGGTTTCGGGTGGTTCTCGCCTGTCTCATCGTCGGCGTGGCGGCGATCGCCGCCGTCGGCTCGGTCAACCAGGCGCTG
>CAZBWP010000029.1:5938-13397 GCA_964495295.1 uncultured Rhodospirillaceae bacterium
GGCCTGGTGGTGCGCGGCAGCCTGATTCGCCATCACACCCGCGTTCTGCTGCCGCCCGGCAGCGACGCACGGGCGTGGATGGCGACGCTCTCGCGGGCGCTGCCGGAAGCCGGCTGGCAGGTTCGCGACGTGACCGGCGCCGCGCCAGAGATCAAACGCGTCGTGCAGCGGATGACGCTGTTCCTCACCTTCGTCGGCCTCAGCGCCTTGCTGGTCGGCGGCATCGGCGTCGGCAACGGGGTCCGCGCCTATCTCGACGGCAAGGTCGCCACCATCGCCACGCTCAAGTGCCTGGGGGCTTCGGGCGGCCTGGTCTTCGCCGTCTACATGACGCAGGTGTTGCTGCTCGCGGCGATCGGCGTCGCCCTGGGCGTCGTCGCCGGCGCCGTGCTGCCCATGGCGGCCTTGATGCTGGCCGGCGACATCCTGCCGATCCGGGCGGAGCCGGCGCTGTATGGCCGACCGCTGCTGATCGCGGCGGCGTTCGGCGGGCTGACGGCGCTGACGTTCGCCATCTGGCCGGTGGCGCGGGCGCGCGCGGTGCCGGCGGCGCGGCTGTTCCGCGACACGGTGTCGCCGGTCCGGGGGCGGCCGCCGCTGCCCTACCTGGCTGCCACGGTGGTCGCCGCGGCGGCGCTCGCCGGGCTCACCATCTGGGCCAGTCCGGACCGCACCCTGGCGGCGGTGTTCGTCGCCGGGGCCGTTGCGGCCCTGCTGATGCTGCGCGGTGGGGCGGCAGCGGTGATGGGCCTGGCGGCGCGGCTGCCGCGGCCCCGGCGGCCGGCCTGGCGGCTGGCCGTCGCCAACCTGCATCGTCCGGCGGCGCCGACACCCACCGTGATGGTCTCCCTCGGCATCGGCGTCGCCGTGCTGGTGGCGATCGCCCTGATCGAGGGCGCGCTCTCGGCCCAGTTGCGCCAGCGCATGCCGGACACCGCGCCGGCCTTCTTCTTCATCGACATCCAGGATCATCAGGCGCTGGCGTTCGATGCCGCCGTCGTCGGCATCCAGGGCGTCCGCGAGCTCCGGCGGGTGCCCTCGCTGCGCGGGCGCATCACCGGCATCGACGGTGTTCCGGTCGCCGAGGCTGCGATCGACCCCGACGTGCGCTGGGCGGTGAACGGCGACCGCGGCATCACCACCGCGGCGACGCAACCCGACGATGTCGAACTGGTCGCCGGCGCCTGGTGGCCGGCCGACCACGCCGGGCCGCCGCTGGTGTCGCTGGACGCCGGCATCGCCCGCGGCTTCGGCGTCGGCGTCGGCGACACGCTCACCGTCAACGTGCTCGGCCGGCCGCTGACCGTGCGCATCGCCTCGCTGCGCGCCATCGACTGGCAGGGCGTGCCGTTCGCCTTCACGCTGATCCTGGATCCGGGGGCGCTGGCCGGCGCGCCGATGACCCACATCGCCGCGGTGTTCGCCGATGCCGCCGCCGAGGACGCCATCGAGGCGGCGGTGGCCGCCCAGTTCCCGAACGTCACGACGGTCCGCGTCCGCGATGCCCTGGAGGCGGTCAACGGGATCGTCGAGACCGTCGGCGACGGCATCCGCGGCGCGGCGCTGATCGCCGTCATCGCCGGCATCATCGTGCTCGCCGGCGCCATGGCGGCCGACCAGCGGCGGCGCACCTACGACGCCGTCGTCTTCAAGGTGCTGGGCGCGACGCGCGGTGATCTGGTCCGGCTGTTCGTCATCGAATACGGTGTCCTCGGGCTGATCACCGGGCTCGTCGCCGCGGTCATCGGCGCCGCCGCCGCCTGGGGCGTGACGACCCACCTGCTCGGCCTCGATTGGGTGTTTCTGCCCGGCGCCGCGGCGCTGACCGTGATCATCGCCATGATCCTCACCCAGATCGTCGGTTTCGCCGGGACGTGGCGGACGCTCGGGCAGAAGCCCGCGGCGTGGCTGCGCAACGATTAGCGGCCAAATCAGGTTGCGATTTCCGCCGATGCTGCCATATTTGCGACAGGATCAACATCTCTGCGGAGAGGCATTCCATGGCTCTAGGACCTGACACGCGGTTCCAAGCGCGAACCGAGCGGATGACCCGCGCGCAGGCGGAGGCGGCACAAGTCGATGTCGGCCTGCGAAACTACATGCTGCGGGTCTACAACTACATGGCGTTGGGCGTGGCGCTGACCGGCATCGTCTCGATGCTGGTGGCGGCGAACCCGGCGGCCATGGCGGCGATTTTCAACACACCGGTGAAGTGGGCGCTGATCATCGGCATCCTCGGCCTCGGCTGGTTCTCGCCGAAGCTGATGATGAACAAGAGCGTCATGACGGCGCAGCTGTGCTTCTGGGTATACGCGGCGATGTGGGGGGCGTTGATCGCGCCATTCTTCCACGTCTACACGTCGGAAAGCATCGCCCGCGTCTTCTTCATCACGTCGGCGGCGTTCGCCGGAACCAGCCTCTACGGCTACACGACGAAGCGGGACCTGACGGCAATGGGACGGTTCCTGATGATGTCGACCATCGGCGTCCTGGTCGCCATCGTCGTCAACATCTTCCTGCAGTCGTCGGGCCTGCAACTCCTGCTGTCGATCATCGTGCCGGTGATCTTCGCCGGACTGACGGCGTTCGAGACGCAGCAGATCAAGAGCTGGTACTTCGAGGCCGACCACCGCGATGTGGCGACCCGCAAGGCGGTGTTCGGCGCGTTCCTCCTGTACGGCAGCTTCGTCACCATGTTCGTCTGGCTGATGCAGCTGTTCGGAGTCGCCCGCGAGTAGCCGTCGAGTCATCCCTGCCGCGATCCTCTCGCGATCGCAATCGGACCCCGGGAGCCCGTCTCCCGGGGTTTTCGATTGCAGGGCGGACAGGCTCAGGATTGGGCGGCGAACTGGTCGTAGGCCTCCAGGGCATAGGCGCCATAGACGGTCGCCGGACCGCCGTTCATCATGATGGCGACGGCGATGGTCTCCATCATCTCCGCGCGGGTTGCGCCGTGCTTGACGGCGCCGCGCACGTGGAAGCCGATGCAACCGTCGCAGCGGAGCGCGATGGAGATCGCCGTCGCCATCAACTCCTTGACCTTGGGGTCAAGCGCGCCCTCGGCCTTGGCCGAGTCGGCGCACTTGACGAAGCCTTGCATGGTCTCCGGGATGCCCCTGCCGAGATCGCGCATGACGCCGCTCAGGTGGCGGACGATCTCGGGATAGCTCTTGCTGCTCATCATCGATCTCCTGTGGCTCTCTCGACCGCGACGGAGCAAGCGCCCGCGGGCGACGTTCGGTGCGGCACAGCTATATGAGATGTCGCGAATATAGGCAAGCCACGCCGGCCGCTCCGGCGACCATGGCGCGCTGCCCGTCCGGAGGGGCGGCAGGATCGATGTCCCGGGCTTCACGCGGGGCGCGGAATCGCGTATCCACGATCAGGACTCGGGCATGCCCCAAAGCGCCCAGAGCCGCCGAGGGTTCATTGCTGACGGATGAGCTCCATCCGTGGCCTTAATCGACCCACCCGGCGGCAGCATCGTTTCGTGTCCGAAATCAGGAGGACCATGATGGCCGGAAATCCGTCGCGACCAGACAAGCCTTGGCTCGGCCTTGATCAAGACTACGTCATCGTCAATCCGGGCGATGATTTCATCGAGAAGATCAAGGAACTGCCGACGAACCGGGAGGCGTATCTCTTCATCATGCCCGGCGAGTATCAGCTGACGAAAACGCCATGGCTGTCAAATTCAGTGGGGCTCCATATCATCGGCGTCTTGGATGCCGACGGCCAGCGACCGCGCCTCTTTTCCAGCGAAGAGTCTCCCGCCAACGCGGCGATCGGGTGGCGGCCGCCAAATGGGAATCTCCATGTGGAGAATCTGGAGATTGATCGGATTTCCGGCACGGCGATTTATGCAGGAACCGGCAATTTCAGCGATCACAGCCAGAACATCGTGATTCGCAATGTATATATCCACCATGTCGGGCGTGCCATCATGGTTGGATGGGAGACATCGGACAACCGGAATGACACGATCCTGATTGAAGACAGTCATTTCAGCCATTCCCTGTCTCACAATGTTTACATTGACCGGATCGACACGGCGGTCATTCGAAATTCGAAATTCGAAAGCCCCGCCACAATGCATGCCCTGAAAGTCGTTGCCGTCAATGTTGTTCTTGATGGCAATACGTTTGCCAATGCGCAGATTGGCGGGGGCATCGACGACGACGTGCAGTGGCCGCATCTGAAGGCGGGGATTGACAGCTATGTCGGCGCTGCCGTCCTCAGTCTGGTGGCTTCCCAGCAAGGTGTCGTGGTCGACAATACGATCGATTGGACCATGCTGCCGGATCGCTCGGGCACGGTCATCATCAAACAACAGCCCAGGCACGACATCGATGGCAACGATATCGCCTATGATCCGGACGTGGGTCAGTTCGTCGGCGCGGATGCCTATGTGACCGACAGGGCGAGCCGTGACCGGCCACCGATCCTCAGCAGCCCCATGTGGTCTCCCGAGTATTGGCAAAGGGTGAAGGACGCCGGGCTCGACATGCCGTCGGCGGCGACCAATCCCTATCTGCTGAAAATGTTCTACGCCAACAACACGGTCAATTATCACGGGCCGGAAAGCGAAGCCCACAAGACCATTGTCTTCGGCAACTACGGGACCTATCCGAACCGGCAACAGGGGCCCGGAAACTGGCGCGTCGAGCCGATCCCGGACGTGCCGCCGGGGTGGGTCGAGATCAGCCGATCGTTCTTCGGATCCACCACGCTCGTCGGTCCCGCCCGGTTCACCCAGCAGGCGCCGGAAAACCTCTATCGGGACATCAATATCCCGTTCATGTCGGATGCCCGGGGCAACCCGGTCAATCCAGCACAGCGGACCATCATCGTCGACAGCGCCGACGGACAGACCCTGCCCGACTGGTTCCTGACGACCTGGCCGTCGCTGGATCCCTGGTGGGGCGACGACGCGACGGATGCCTCAGGGGTCATCGGCACGGAGGCGGCCGACGCACTCGATGCGCGTGGTGCCGGCTGGTCCTTTTCATTCCTGGGGCTCGGCGCCACCGACAGCTTCATCGCTGGCCACGTCGATGACGCCATCGTCGGTCGTCCGGGCGGCGATGTCATGCCGACCTTCGGCGCGGACGCCGGTCCGTTCGTCCCGCCACCCGCATCCGCCGCCGACGTCTTCACCGACCATTCGGGCGAAGACCAGCTTGACGTGATCGAGGGGGGCGCGCTCGAGGGGGGCGATCCGACCTCGCTGACGACACCGGAGGCGGCGCCACTCCCCGCCGACGACGTCTCGCAGTTGCTGCTCGACGCCGGCGGCGGCACCCCGGGCGGTGCCGACGCCATCCTCGTCTGAGGCGGCCCGCGGAAGGCGCTCGGCGGGGCTTTAGGGCCCCGCCGGTCTTCCGCTCTGCGGGGCCCGAAGGCCCCGCCGGTCTGCAAGGCCGGGCGGCGACTTGGGGCTCAGGCGCCCGCGCGGTTTTCGATCAGGTCGGTGACGACCGTCGGGTCGGCGAGCGTCGAGGTGTCGCCGAGGGTGGTGATGTCGTTCTCGGCGATCTTGCGGAGGATGCGGCGCATGATCTTGCCGGAGCGGGTCTTCGGCAGGCCCGGCGCGAACTGGATGACGTCCGGCGAGGCGATCGGCCCGATCTCCGTCCGCACCCATTTGATCAGTTCCTTGCGCAGCTCCTCCGACGGCGTCTCGCCCACGTTGAGGGTGACGTAGGCGTAGATGCCCTGGCCCTTGATTTCATGGGGGAAGCCGACGACCGCCGCCTCGGCGACCTTGGCGTGGGCGACCAGGGCGCTTTCCACCTCGGCCGTGCCCATGCGGTGGCCGGAGACGTTGATCACGTCGTCGACGCGCCCGGTGATCCAGTAGTAGCCGTCCTCGTCCCGCCGGCAGCCGTCACCGGTGAAGTACTTGCCGGGGTAGGTGGAGAAGTACGTCTGGATGAAGCGCTCGTGGTCGCCGAACACGGTGCGCATCATGCCGGGCCAGGCATCGATGATGCACAGGTTGCCGGAGGTGGCGCCGGTCAACTCCTTGCCGTCGGCATCGACGATCTGCGGCTGCAGGCCGAAGAACGGCCGGGTCGCCGAGCCCGGCTTGAGCGCCGTCGCACCCGGCAGCGGCGTGATCAGGATGCCGCCGGTCTCGGTCTGCCACCAGGTGTCGACGATCGGGCAGCGGCCTTCGCCGACCACGTTGTAGTACCACATCCAGGCTTCCGGATTGATCGGTTCGCCAACCGAGCCGAGCAGCTTCAGCGACTTGCGGCTGGTCTTCTTGACGTGGTCCTCGCCCTCGCGCATCAGCGCGCGGATCGCCGTCGGCGCGGTGTAGATGATGTTGACCTTGTGCTTGTCGACCACCTGCCAGAACCGCGAGGGGTCGGGATAGTTGGGCACGCCCTCGAACATGACCGTGGTCGCGCCGTTGGCCAGCGGGCCGTAGACGATGTAGCTGTGCCCGGTGACCCAGCCGATGTCGGCGGTGCACCAGTAGATATCGCCATCGTGATAGTCGAAGACGTATTGATGGGTCATCGACGTGAAGACCATGTAGCCGCCGGTGGTGTGCAGCACCCCCTTCGGCTTGCCGGTCGAGCCCGAGGTGTAGAGAATGAACAGCGGGTCCTCGGCGTTCATTTCCTCCGGCGGGCAGTCGGCCGAGGCGTCGGCCATCAAGTCGTGGAACCAGTGATCGCGGCCGTCCTTCCAGTCGATCTTGCCGCCGGTGTGCTTGACGACGACCGAGGTGGTGACGTTGGGGCAGGCCTTGAGCGCGTCGTCGGTGTTCTTCTTCAGCGGCACCGGGCGGCCGCCGCGCAGCCCCTCGTCGGCGGTGATGACGAAGTTGGACTGGCAGTCCTGAATGCGCCCGGCCAGCGAGTCCGGCGAGAAGCCGCCGAAGACGATGGAGTGGACGGCGCCGATGCGCGCGCAGGCCAGCATCACCACCGGCAGTTCGACGATCATCGGCAGGTAGATGGTGACCGTATCGCCCTTCTTGACGCCGAGCTTTTTCAGAACGTTGGCGAACTTGCAGACCTGCTCGTGCAGTTCGCGATAGGTGACGTGCCGGCTGACGGCCGGGTCGTCGCCCTCGAAGATGATGGCCGTCTGGTCGCCGCGCTTCGCCAGGTGCCGGTCGAGGCAGTTGGCGGACGCATTCAGGGTGCCGTCGTAATACCAGCGGATGTGGACGTCCGGCTGGTTGAAGCTGACGTCCTTGACCTTGCTGTAGGGCTTGATCCAGTCGATGCGCTTGCCCTGCTCGCCCCAGTACCCCTCTGGATCCTTGATCGATCGCTGGTAGGCGGCCAGGTAGCCATCGTTGTCGATCCAGGCCGTCTTGGCCAGGGCGGCGGGGACCGGAAAAATGGTGTCTGTCATGATCGAATACCTCCCGTGGGTCGTTTGATGAGATTTTTGGGCGCTGACGAGCCGCCGGGCGCGGTCCACCGTACCCGTTCCC
>CAZBWP010000029.1:13497-15267 GCA_964495295.1 uncultured Rhodospirillaceae bacterium
GGTGCCAGGCGTCGTCGTCGATCGGCATCACCGAGAGCCGCGACTGGCGGACGAGCGCGATGTGGGCGAGACGCTCGTCGGCCTTGATGTCGGCGAGCGGTACCGGCTTGTGCAGCGGCCCGACGGCGCGGAAGTCGACCATGCCGAAGCGGCCGCTCGGGTCGCTGGGGTCGGGGTGGTATTCGCGGGTCACCGCCAGCACGCCCATGATCCGCCGCTCGCCGCCGGAATGGTAGAAGAAGGCGAGGTCGCCCATGCGCATCGCCTTCAGGTTGTTGGCCGCCTGGTGGTTGCGCACGCCGTCCCACGGCTCGGTGCCGACGGCCACGTGCTGCTGCCACGACCACGCCTCGGGCTCGCTTTTCACCAGCCAATAGGCCATCGCCGTCCGCTCCCCCGTCAGCCGCCCCTCAGCCTTATGGGATGACCTTCTTCCAGGGGCGGATGGTGACGCTCTCGAACAGCCCGGCCTTGGCGTAGGGGTCGCCCGCGGCGAACGCCTCCGCCGCCGCCCGGTCCTCGAAATCCAGGATCAAGAGGCTGCCGGTCATCGCCTCGCCGTCGTCGGACAGCGTCGGCCCGGCGACCACCACCCGGTCGCGGTAGGATGCGAGATAGTCCAGGTGGGCCTGGCGGGTGTCCAGGCGGACGTGCAGGTGCCCATCCCGGTCGCGGCAATCGAAGATGAAGTGCATGACGCTCCTCCCTGCGGGCGCGGTGCTGCGGTCACCGCCGGAGACCTGTCTACAGCCCCGGGCCGGCGGGGAAAAGGCTCCCCGTAAGCACGTTCTTGCCGGATGTATGCCAGAAAAAGCCGGGTCCGGATCAGTTTGTTTCGCTTAAGATGTTGAAAAGGCTGGAAATAGGGGCTTTCCGGCGTGAAAATGTAGGATTTTGTCGCCTTTTGTCGGATTACGTAGGATTTTTCGCCTGTCGCGGTGGCCGGATTCAGATCCGCGCCGGCGCCCTGCCGCCGCTGCGCCCCGAAAGAGGCAGATACCCGGCCGGCCGCGGCGGGCAAGCCATTCGAGACGTCGCCAACGCGTTCCCGTCATTGCGAGCCCCGAGGGGGCGAAGCAATCCAGGGCCGGCGCACCGGCGGCATCGGTCCGGGCGGTGGCCCTGGATGGCTTCGCTGCGCTCGCCATGACGGGGAAGGGCGCCGTGGGGGCGGGGGGCGAGGCGGTCTCTCGGGTGCGGGCCGTTACAGCAGGCCGAGGCTGCGGAGGGATTGGCAGCCCGAGCGGGCGACGACCACGTGGTCGTGCAGGACGATGCCGAGGGCCGCGGCGGCGGCGCTGACCTCGCGGGTCATCTCGATGTCGGCGCGGGACGGCGTCGGGTCGCCCGAGGGGTGGTTGTGCACCAGGATCAGCGCCGTGGCGCCGAGATCGAGGGCGCGTTTCACCACTTCGCGCGGGTAGACGGGGGTGTGGTCGACGGTGCCGCGCTGCTGCAATTCGTCGGCGATCAGCCGGTTCTTCCTGTCCAGGAACAGCACGCGGAAGCGTTCCGTCGGCTCGTCGGCGAGGCTGGCGCGGCAGTAGTCGACGAGCTGCGTCCACGATGACAGCAGCGGCTTGCCGGCGATCTCGGCGCGCAACAGCCGGCGCGCCGACTCCCGCACCGCCTTGAAGTGCGCGACCGTGCGCGCGGTGACCCGGTCATGCCGGGTGAGGCGATTGGGATCGGCAGCGAGCACGCCGCCGAAGCTGCCGAATTCCTGGAGCAGGGTTTTCGCCAGCGGCTTGACGTCGACCCGATCGATCG
>CAZBWP010000029.1:15367-16610 GCA_964495295.1 uncultured Rhodospirillaceae bacterium
TGCTCGAACTGCGCCGACAGCGAGCGGTCCTTGGTCACCGCCGTCCAGCCGTCGCCCAGGATCTTCACGGCATAGCCGCCGGCGTTGATCATCGGCTCGATGGTGAAGAACATGCCCTCACGCAACACCATGCCCTCGCCGGCCGCGCCGTAGTGCAGCACGTTCGGGGCGTCATGGAACTGCCGGCCGAGGCCGTGGCCGCAGAAGTCGCGCACCACCGAGAACCGGTGCGACTCGGCGTGGTGCTGGATGGCGTGGCCGATGTCGCCCAGCGTCGCGCCGGGGCGGACCGCCTTTATGCCCTCCCACATGGCTTCGTACGTCACGTCGACCAGCCGCTGCGCCTTCACCGGGACCTCGCCGAGGACGTACATCCGGCTGGTGTCGCCGTGCCAGCCGTCAAGGATCACGGTGACGTCGATGTTGACGATGTCGCCCCGGGCGAGGCGCTTCTCGCTGGGGATGCCGTGGCAGACCACGTGGTTGATGGAGGTGCAGATGGACTTGGGAAAGCCGCGGTAGCCGAGCGGCGCCGGGATCGCGCCGTGATCGCGGATGAAGCTCTCGCAGGCCTGGTCGAGGGCGAGCGTGGTGACGCCCGGCACGACCAGCGGCGTGATGTGATCCAGCGTCGCGGCGGCCAGCCGTCCGGCCTTGCGCATTGCCTGGAAATCGGCGGGGCCGTGGATCTTGATCGGCCGGCCATCGTGGTGGGCTGAACTCTCGCGCATATTGTTCATCGGTGCAGTATGCCACTTCCCAGCGCCGCGCGGAACCGCGGCAACGCGACTTACGGGCGGAAATCCAGCCGGTCGGTGACGGCGATGCCGTCGAGCGCGACACGGCAGCGATAGGCGAGCGCCTCGACGCCGGCGGCGCGCGCCAGCCGGAGGCCCGCGGCATAGGCGGGGTCGATGTCGGCGGCCAGGGCGAAACGCTCGACGTCGTCGCGCTGCGCCAGGTAGAGCATCACCGCGCGCCCGCCGGCGGCGACCATGTCGGCCAACTCGACCAGATGCTTGGCGCCGCGCGCCGTGACGCAGTCGGGGAACTCGGCCGGCGCATCCGGACCGATGCCGCGCTTCAGGTGAACGTTCTTGACCTCGACGTAGCAGGGCGGGCGCTCGGGATCCTCCAGCAGCAGGTCGATGCGCGAATTCCGGCCGTATTTCACCTCGCGGCGCAGCGTCGCGTAGCCGGCCAACTCCGGAATGGTCCCGGCGGCGATCGCCTCGGCGGCCAA
>CAZBWP010000030.1:0-16566 GCA_964495295.1 uncultured Rhodospirillaceae bacterium
ATGAAGTCGTCGTAGGCGATGGTCTCGGCGCGGATGAAGCCGCGCTCGAAGTCGGAGTGGATGCAGCCGGCGGCTTCGGGAGCGGTGGCGCCGCGCTTCACCGTCCACGCCCGGCTCTCCTTGGGGCCGGCGGTGAAGAACGTGATCAGGTCGAGGAGTTGGTAGCCGGCGCGGATGACCCGGGCCAGGCCGGCCTCGGCGAGGCCGAGGCTTTCCAGCAGTTCGGCACGGTCCGCGGCATCGTCGATCTCGGCCAGTTCTGCCTCGATCGCGGCCGAGACGACGACGGTGCCGGCCCCCTCCGCTGCCGCGCGGGCGGCGACAGCGGCGGCCGCGGCGTTGCCCGTGGCCGCCGCGGCTTCTTCGACGTTGCAGACGTAAAGCACCGGCTTTGCCGTCAACAGCTGCAGCCGGCGGATCGCCTCGGGGTCGTCGGCGGGGGGCGCGACGCTGCGCGCCGGGCGACCCTCCCGCAAGGCGGCAAGCACCGGCTCGACCACCGCCAGCGTCTCCTTCGCCTCGCGCTCGCCGCCGCGCGCCTTCTTGGTCAAGGACGCCGCGCGGCGCTCGATGCTCTCCAGGTCGGCGAGCATCAGTTCGGTGTCGACCACGTCGGCGTCGCGGATCGGATCGACCGAACCGGCGACGTGATGCACGTCGTCGTCGGCGAAACAGCGCAGGACGTGCAGGATGGCGTCGACCTCGCGGATGGTGGCGAGGAACTGATTGCCGAGGCCTTCGCCGCGACTGGCGCCGGCGACCAGGCCGGCGATGTCGACGAATTCCAGGTGCGTCGGCGTCACCTTGGCCGACTTGCTGAGCACGGCGAGGCGCTGCAGCCGGTCGTCGGGCACCGGCACCCGACCCACGTTGGGCTCGATGGTGGTGAACGGGAAGTTGCCGGCCTGGGCCTTGCCGGTGGCCGTCAACGCGTTGAACAGCGACGACTTGCCGACATTGGGCAGGCCGACGATGCCGCAGTTAAACCCCATCGCCGGGTTCCGGACGCACCGGCGCTTCGCCGCGCGCCGGTTTCGGCGGCGGCGGATTGAGGGTCAAGGCGACCTTCGACATGAATGCTCCATCGTCGCCAGCGGCGAGCAGGGGAAAGTGCGCGGCGATGGCGTCAAGCAGCGGCTCCAGCCACGCCGCGTCGGCCTTGTCGAAGTCCTTCAACACATGGCCTATCACCCGGTCCTTGCTGCCCGGATGTCCGATGCCGAGCCGTACCCGGCGGAAATCCGGCCCGATGTGCGCGGTGATGCTGCGCAGCCCGTTGTGGCCGGCGTGGCCGCCGCCGCGCTTCACGCGAAGCTTGCCGGCGGCGAGGTCGATCTCGTCGTGAAACACCAACACCTCCGCCGGCGCGAGCTTGAAGAAGCGCGCCGCCGTCGACACGGAGCGGCCGGATTCGTTCATGTAGGTGGTCGGCTTCAGCACCAGGATCTTGCGCCCTTCGAGCACACCTTCGGCGACCTCACCCTGGAACCGGCGCTGGAACGGCGCCCACCGGTGGCGCCGGGCGATCGCGTCCACCGCCATGTAGCCGATATTGTGGCGATTGTCGGCATACGCCGCGCCGGGGTTGCCGAGGCCGACCACGAGAAGGGGGGACATTGCGAACCCTCGAGGCAACGCTCCGGGACGAGGCCCCGGCTCAGCTTGCCTCGCCGGTCGTTGCCTCGCCACCCTCTTCCTCGGCGGCGCCCCCCTTCGGTGCGGCAATGTTGACCACCGTCGCTTCCGGATCGACGGCGCCGAGTTCGACACCTTGCGGCAGTTCCAGGTCCTTGGCATGGACCGTGTCGCCGATTTCCAACCCGGCGATGTCGACGATCACCGTGTCGGGGATCTTGTCGGCCAAGCAGGCAACCTGCACCGATCGGAGCGCGACGTTAACGAGGCCCCCCTTCTTGACGCCGGGGCAGATTTCTTCGTTGATCACGGTGATCTCGAGATCGATCGTCATCGTCGTCCGGGCGCTGAAGCGCATCAGGTCGAGGTGCAGCAGTTCGCCGGACACGGGGTCCTCCTGCAACTCGCGCGCCAGCACCTGGTGCTTGGCGCCGGCCACCGCCACCTCGTAGATGTGCGAGTGGAAGCCGGGGCTCTTGGCCTTCAGTGCCACGTCCTTGGCATCAAGGGTGATCGACAGGGGCGCCATGTCGGGGCCGTAGATCACCGCCGGCAGGCGGCCTTGGCGCCGCGCCTCGCGGGCGCCGCCCTTGCCGATGCGCTGGCGCATTTCGGCTGAAAGGGTAATCGTCTCGGTCATCTTTCGTTTTCTCCGATCCTACACGGCGCCTGCCGCCGGACCGGCCGGCGGCGCGCCGTCTTTTGCATGCAAAGGGTTCAGTCGAACAGGCTGGAGACCGACGTCTCCTCGCTGATCCGCCGCATCGCCTCGGCCATCAGCGGCGCCACGGTGACCTGTTCGATGTTGCTCGAAACGCGCACCGCCTCGGTCGCGGCGATGCTGTCGGTGATCACCAGCCGCTGCATGGGCGAGGCACTGACGCGGGCCACCGCGCCGCCGGACAGCACGCCGTGCGTCGTGTACGCACTGACCGACGTCGCCCCCGCTTCCATCAGCGCTTGCGCAGCGTTGCACAAGGTTCCCGCGGAGTCGACGATGTCGTCGACGAGGACGCAGATCCGGTCGTGGACGTCGCCGATGATGTGCATGACCTCGGAGACGCCCGCGCGTTCGCGGCGCTTGTCGATGATCGCGAGATCGGCGCCGAGCCGCCGGGCGATCACCCGCGCGCGGACCACGCCGCCGACGTCCGGCGAGACGATCATGATGTCGTCGGTGTCGAAACGGCTCTCCAGATCCTTGGTGAACACGGGAGCGGCATAGAGGTTGTCGACGGGGATGTCGAAGAACCCCTGGATCTGGCCGGCGTGCAGGTCGATGGTCAGCACCCGGTCGGCGCCGGCGGTGGTGATCAGGTTGGCCACCAGCTTCGCCGAGATCGGCGTGCGCGGCCCCGATTTGCGGTCCTGGCGGGCATAGCCGAAGTAGGGCATCACCGCGGTGATCCGGCGAGCCGAGCCGCGGCGCAGCGCATCGAGCGTGACCAACAGCTCCATCAGATTGTCGTTCGCGGGATAGGAGGTGGACTGGATGACGAACACATCCTCGCCGCGCACGTTCTCCTGGATCTCGACGAACACTTCCATGTCTGGGAAGCGGCGGATCAGCGCCTTGCACAACGGCAGCCGCAAATAGGCCGAGATGGCGTCGGCCAGCGGCCGGTTGCTGTTGCAGGCGACGATTTTCATGGCGTTTTGACGCGCTTTCCGGCGGTTCGGATGCTTGCCGCGGGCTGACCCCGACGTTGCGCGCGGACTGTACCCAAGGCGGCTTCGCTTTGTAAACCGGCTTGCCGCATGGGCCCGCGTCTCAAACGAGAATACAGGTCACCATCATGGCGAGCAGGAAGGCGATGATGAGGATGATGACGTAGGGCATGGGGCACGCGGTCAGCGGACAATCAGATCGCGCGGCGCCCGGGTCAGCGGCACGGCGCCGCCCTCGGTCACCTCGACGGTCTCGCCCAGCGTCATCGCCAGACCGGCGTCGGAATCGAAAATGATCATGTGGGCGAAGATGGTCATGCCGACCGCCGCCGGCTCCGGATTGCGGTGATAGAGCATGGGCCAGTCCATCCAGTTGGGCGCGAAGGTGGCGCCGACGCTGTAGCCGCAGGCGTTCATCCGGTGCGCGCGCAGGCCGGCGGCGTCGAGCACCCGCGCGTGGGCATCGAAGGCATCCCCCAGCGGCCGGCCCGGGAGCAGCGCCGCCTCGACCGCCGCCAGCGCATCCCGCGCCGCATCGAACAGGGCGCGCTGGCGCGGCGGCGGCGGACCGACGACGAACGTCCGCATCAGGCAGGCGTGATAGTGGCGATAGACACCGGCCCATTCCAGGGTGAGCTGGTCCGCCGCACCGAGCCGGCGGCGCCCGCTGTGATAGCGGCAGAGCAGCGCATCACGGCCCGAGCCGACGATGAACGGATTGGCCGGATAGTCGCCGTCGCCGGAGAACACGGCCGCCTGCATGGCGGCCAGCACCTGGGCGTCGGAAACGCCGGGGCCGGTGGTCTCGATGGCCGCCTCGTAGGCGTCGTCGGCCAGCATCGCGGCACGCCGAACGTGGGCAAGCTCGGCCGGGCTCTTCACCACGCGCAGGCGGGAGATCAGGTCGGACGCATCGGCGGTCTGGCAGAAGCCGGCGAGCGCGCTGTCGAGCCGCCGGCCGAGGGCGGCGGTGAGGCCGTACGCATCCCATTCGACGCCGAGCCGCTGACCCGCGCAGCCGTGCTCCGCCAGGATCGTCCGTAATGCAAGCTCAGGGGCAGCGTCCGGCGCGTCGACCCAGATGCGGACGTCCTCGATCACCGAGGTGTGGCGCGCCTGGCGCAGGTCCGGAGCCCGCGTCAGCAACGTCATCGTGCCATCGGCACCGAGATAGAGACACTGGAAGAAGACGTAGCCGAAGCTGTCGAAGCCGGAGAGATAGTAGAGGCTCTCCTGGCGGAACAGCAGCAGGCCGTCGAGGCCGCGCGCCACCATCGCCGCACACGCGCGGACGCGCCGCTCTGCCAACTCGATCTCGCTGAAATGCAGGGCCATGGCGGAGACCTGCCTCACCGCACAGGAATGGTGGGATCGCGACCCTCTAATCGATCATAGCAGTGTCGCCCCACTCCCTGAGGTCGACCCGCCCTAGTGGATCGGATCTGACGCTTGGTTCCCCGGCGGCAGACCGGTAGATCCACTAAGCTATTGATCTGGTGGTTCTATTCAGCCTACGGATGGGACTCATCCGTGGGCATCGAACCACTAGATCCCTGATTCTTTACCGTAGGTCATATGAAGCCCCATCCTTGATCCTTGCCACTCATTTATGATCGCCCCTCCTAAGGGGCTTTTCAAGCCCTCCCTGAGGGGTGACGCTTCCGCACATTCAAGTTTGTCCGTGGTCGCTAAGTGGCCACCATGCGTTGGTTCACGTTTCCCTCCTGGGCCAAGCAAGCTATCATAATCGCTCCTGCCTTCACTATGCGAACGAGGGTCAGACATGTCCGGCAACATATATGGGATAGAATTCCACCATATGCACAAAATATTGATGGACCCTAGTGGGGCGCGGTCTTTGAAACAGGCTGCTTCAGGCTGCCTGCAAGTCCCAACGTAGAGACCGCATAACGTCGACGGCGTGTGTCCGAATTGATCTGGGCGCGACGCCCACATCGACCGATGCTTGCACCTCCTCCGTACTTCTAAACAATGATATCATCCTCTTCAGGAAAAAAGAAAAAAGAACCTCGTGGTGCTTAAAGGAAAGGATACCTCACCAATGCGAAGTTGGCCAAGGGGGAGGTCGGTGGGCATAAGCTTGCTCATTGTTGCGCTTCTCCTTCATGCATTTAACACAGCGCTCGTTCCATCTTTGCTGCAAGAAGGACCGGAGGCTTGGGGAACAACCGAGCGCATTATCAGTTTCCTATTCAATGAAATAGGTATAAATGCTATTATCATTGTAATTACAGTTATTGGGGCCTCTTATCTCCTTATTGGGGATCTTTTGTTTGGCTTTCTCTCCGACAGATTGGTGCATTCCTTCGCAGATATCAATCAAAGCGTGAGTTCGGGGTTCTCCGAAATCTCTCGCCGATTATTCGAGGGCGTCGTTAACCTAAACCGTGATCTAGTAATGGCTTGGGTTAGAAACAAGAATGGCAGTCCTCAGGATTATTTAGAAGTTGGAATGGCCGCGCTGAAGGAATCGTATGATCATCATGTAAGTGTCGAGGATAATTATATCGAGTTTTCAAAAAATACGCTTTTTGATGCAACATTGTTGAAGGGCAGTGTTTACAGATCTGATTTGAAGACAAGCATAAACCTTCAACGGCCTGCAGAGGGCTGGATCAGTGGTGAAGGCCTTCTTATGAAAGATTATATCCTATGGGACGAGCACAAGTCGTATCATTTAGTCACGGAGACCTATCCGATCGATTATACATTTATTACGACGACAAGGTTCCCGATATCGAAAGATCATATTATTGATATGCTCTGTAAAAGTACTTTTCATATAAAAATATTACAGGACAAACTCATTGATCTCCACGATATAATTCCAATTCTCGAAAAAGAGAAGATTGAGACCGGAGAGATCTATGCTACAGATGATGGTTCAATATCCTTTTATTTTGACGGTACGCACGCGAACTTCAAATTTAGAAAAGATATGGTCCTCTCGCAGCGCGCTACTTTTGTCGAGACCTATGAGAAAACGTCCTTTCACATTGGCGATGACAGCTATGCCTTGAGTTCAAAGACACCCGTTAAAGGGTTCGATTTCGTAATGCGGTTGGGTCCTATGCTTGTGGAATCAGTAAATGTATCTTGCAGCAGCTATTTTCAGAAAGAAAAACATATGCTGGCGATCAGCGATTGGAGTAATAAAAGAGATTATGTCTCCGCTCGAACAACGTCGTGGCTTCACCCAGGCATTCTGATTGCTGTAGACTGGGCGCCTAAAGCTGATATGGAAATTGGCCAGTAGGTTATGTCTTTAATTTCCTTATAAATTCAGCTCGAACTCTTTCTTGTTTCCGCTGATCGGCCGTCAACCGTATACTTGTCAATTGCCTGTACAAATGAGCAAAAATATTGTTCGGTGCTCAGCATTACTAAGTTTCAACAATTTACACAATGAGTATTGCAGCCTCCTTCGGTGTAGAAGGCGGATCCTCCGGCTAGCGCAAGAATCGCGCGCGGGCTTCGGCGATGGCGGCGCGGACGCGGTCCGGCGCGGTGCCGCCTTCGCTGCTGCGGCTTGCGACCGAGGCCTCGACGCTGAGCACGGTGTAGACGTCCTCCGTCAGCGTCGGTTCGATCGCTTGCAGCACCTCCAGCGGTAGCGCGTCCAGGCCACAGCCGCGCTCCTCCGCCACCTTGACCAGTGATCCGACGATGTGATGGGCGCGGCGGAAGGGCAGACCCCGGCTTCGCACCAGCCAGTCGGCGAGGTCGGTGGCGGTGGTGAAGCCCTCGGCGGCGGCGGCGCGCATGCGCGCCCGGTCGAAGCTGGCGCTGGCGATCATCCCGGTCATCGCCGTGATACAGAGGGTGAGCGTGTCGGCGGCGTCGAACACCGGCTGCTTGTCCTCCTGCAGGTCCTTGGCGTAGGCCAGCGGCAACCCCTTGACCACCATCAATAGGCCGGTGAAGGCGCCGAGCAGCCGGCCCGACTTGCCGCGCACCAGTTCGGCGGCGTCGGGATTGCGTTTCTGCGGCATAATCGACGAGCCGGTGGCGAAGGCGTCATCGAGGCGGATGAAGCTGAAGCGCTCCGACGACCACAGCACGATCTCCTCGGCCAGCCGCGACAGGTGGACGCCAAGGATGGCGGCGGCGGCGAGGAACTCGAGGGCGAAGTCCCGTGCCGAGACGGCGTCCAGGGAGTTGGCGCAGGGGCGATCGAAGCCGAGGGCCGCCGCCGTCTGCTGCCGGTCGATGGGATAGGGCGTGCCGGCCAGCGCCGCCGCGCCCAGCGGACACTCGTTGAGCCGCCGGCGCGCGTCGGCCAAGCGGCCACGGTCGCGCCCCAGCATCTCCACGTAGGCGAGCATGTGGTGGCCAAGGGTGACCGGCTGCGCCGCCTGCAGATGGGTGTAGCCGGGCAGGATCGCGTCGGCGTGCGCCGTCGCCTGATCGATCAGCGCCCGTTGCAGACCGCGGAGGTCGGCATCGAGGCCGTCGAGGGCGTCGCGCAGCCAGAGGCGCAGGTCCGTCGCCACCTGATCGTTGCGCGAGCGGGCGGTGTGCAGGCGGCCGGCGGCCTCGCCGATCAGCTCAGCGAGCCGGCCCTCGATGTTCATGTGCACGTCTTCAAGCGCGCGGGAGAAGATGAACCGGCCGCTGGCGATCTCCTCCTCCACCCGATCGAGGCCGGCGAGGATGGCATCACCATCGGCAGCCGACAGGATGCCGCGACCGATCAGCATCATGCAGTGGGCGCGCGAGCCGGCGATGTCGTGCGCCGCCAGACGCTTGTCGACGTCGATGGACGCGTTGATCTCCTCCATGATCGCCGACGGACCCGCGGCGAAGCGCCCTCCCCAGATGGCACTGGTTCCGGTGGCCGGAGTCGCCTCGGCACTTGCCCTTGCGGCGTCGCGACCAGATCTCTCGGTCATCGGGCGGACTCGGCGATCTCAGGAAGGGGTGATGACATGGAGCGGTTGACCCGTGCAGCGCTGATCTCGGCGGCAATTCTGGCGATAACCTCAGTTTATGCAAGCGCCGCAACCGAGACGGCGGCGGCCTGCTCCACCGCACCGGAGGCGCTGCACCGGTTTGAGCTGTCGGCGGATCCGGCGGCGGTGCCGGAGCAGGCGTTTCTCGAGGACGGCGAGACCGAGCGCACGCTGGCCGACTGGCAGGGTCGGCCCGTGGTGTTGAACTTCTGGGCCACCTGGTGTCCCCCGTGCGTCAAGGAAATGCCGGCGCTGGACGCGCTCAATGCGGCACTGGCCGCCGACGGCATCGACGTGCTCACCGTTTCCAACGACTTCGGCGGTGTCGACGTGGTCCGGAAATTCTATGCGGCCAACGGCATCGAGCACCTGCCGGCGCTCACCGATCAGCGGGGACGTCTGGCGCAGGCCTTCAAGCTGCCCGGCCTGCCGACCACGATCCTGATCGACCGCGCCGGCCGCGAGATCGCCCGCGTCGTGGGCCCGGCGGAGTGGGACGACCCGACGGTGGCGAGCTTCCTGCGCGCCTGCCTCGCCCCGGCGGCGTGAGTTCGACAAGGAATGCACGACGACCGCGACCCGCTGACGCTGCGCATCGCCACGTTCAACGTCGAAACGCTGGGCGAGCCCGAGTCCGGCGGACTTTCCCTCGATGAACGCCTTGGCCTGCTGCGCCCGCAGATGCTCCGGTTGCGTGCCGACGTGCTCTGCCTGCAGGAGGTGGACAGCCAGCGGTCCGGCAAAGGGGGGAAGCGCAGCCTGGAGGCGCTGGACAGTCTGCTCGCCGGCACGCCCTACGCCGGCTACCATCGACTGGCCACCACCAGCCGCTCGAAGGGGGTGGTGCGCGACAAGCACAACCTGGTGCTGCTCAGCCGGTTTCCGCTGATCGACGGCCGTCAGGTGTTCCACGATTTCGTGGCGCCGTTGACGCATCGCCGTATCACCGACCAGGTCGAGCACGGCGAGGACGTCATCATCGAATGGGATCGGCCGTTTCTGCACGCCGTGCTCGACGTCGGCGGGGCGCGGCCGCTGCACGTCATCAACGTCCATTTGCGCGCCCCCCGTGCCGCGTGGCTGCCCGGGGGCAAGACCAGTGCCAGGACTTGGCGGACCATGGCCGGCTGGGCCGAGGGCTTCTTCGTTGCCGCCGTCAAGCGGGCCGGGCAGGCACTGGAGGTGCGGCTCCTCGTTGACACGGTGTTCGACGGGGATGCGGCGGCGCAGATCGTCGTCTGTGGTGACTTCAACGCCGACCATACCGAACTGCCGGTCCGCACCATTCGCGGCGACGAGGAAGACGCCGGCAATCCGCATCTCGCCGGCCGGATGCTGGTGCCGCTGGAGCGCAGCCTTGCCGACTCCCGACGTTTCACCGTGGTCCATCATGGCCGCCCGCAGATGCTTGACCATGTGCTCGTATCGCGCCCCCTCCTGGCGTGGTATCGGGGCATCGAGATTCACAACGAGGCCCTGGGTGACGAGATGATCACCGCGCACGCGGTGTTGGGCTCACCGGAGTCGTTCCACGCGCCGGTGGTCGCCACGTTCGAACGGGAGGACGGAGCGCATGCCGACGCCCGCTGAGGGGCGCTTCACCGGCTGCCTGATCGGGCAGTGCGTCGGCGACGCCGTCGGCTTCATGGTCGAGGGGTATCCGGGAAGCCTCTGTGCGACATACGCCCACTCGGTGCTGAACCGGGGCGAAGGCGACCTGTATCTTCGCGGACCGTTTCGGCTCGGCCAGTACTCGGACGACTCGCAACTGGCGCGTGCCCTGATGGAAAGCTTGGTCGACAGGGGCGGCTTCGATCCGGCCGACTACGCCTTGCGCATCGCCCGCCTGTTCGCCGATCAGGGGATCGTCGGCGGCGGCTGGGCGACGAGCGAAGCGGCGGCGCGGCTGGCTGCCGGGGTGCCGTGGCAGGAGGCGGGAACGCCCGCCCCCAACGCCGGCAACGGCAGCGCCATGCGCGCCGCTCCGATCGGCTTGATGTTTTATGACGATCCCGACGCGCTGGTGCGGGCGGCCGTCGACCAGGGACGCTGTACCCACGCCGATCCGCGCTGTTCCGCCGGCGCCGTGGCGATCGCCGGGGCAGTGGCGTTGGCGTTGACGCTGCCGACCATGGCGCCCGAGGCCTTTGCGGCGCGGCTCGCCGACCTGACGGCGGGCATCGACGACTCGGTGAGCCGGGCGCTGGCGGCCCTGCCGCCGGTTCTGGCGCTGGCGCCGAAGGAGGCGCTGCCGTGGTTGCTCGACCTCGGCAACCCGGACGTTCGCGATGTCGAGGACGGCATCTCTCCGTTCGTCACGACGAGCGTCCTTTGGAGCCTCTATGCGTTCCTGCGGTCCCCCGAGCACTATTCCCAGGCGCTGATCACCGCGATCGGCGGCGGCGGCGACGTCGACACCACGGCGGCAATGACCGGCGCCATCGCCGGCGCCCGCCTCGGCCTCGCTGCCGTGCCGCAAGACCTGGTCAGCCGCCTGACCGACCGTGGCACCTGGCGCGCCAGCCAACTGAAGGACCTGGCTGCACGGCTGTGGCGGATGAAAACGCAGAACTGACCGTGCCCCGGCGGGGAGCATGGTTGCCGGCATCGAACACCGTGCGCTACCGTTCGTCGTCGACGGGCGGCGGGATGACTGAGGAGACCTTGCGGATGAACCGAACGGGCTGGATGTGGGCGGTGGTGCTTGGCGCCGCCGTTGCCGCCGGATGCAGCACTGCCGAGGAGAAGTGGGATAATCCGTCGGTGTCACAGTCCACATGGGAAGTCCATGAGGCCGAGTGCCGCCGCTTGGCCAATCAGCGCGCCGAACAGGAGTACGCGCCGGTGGAGCCGGTGATCGCCGAGACGTTCGGTCGGCAGACGACCTATCGAACGCAGGTGGCGCGCTATGATGCGCAGCAGCGCCGCGATTACCTGTTCGATCGGTGCATGAAGGATCGGGGCTATCGACGGACGACGCGGCCCGCCCCGGCGGAACCGGCGTCGCCCGCGCCGTCGCCATCGCCGGGGCGCTGACGCTCTTTGCCGCCACGCCGCACCTTTCCTTGATCGCGCGCGGCCGGGCCCCTAGCTTGATGTTGGTCAAGTCAAGGTCCCAACGTCGAGATCTGTCGTACAATGTCTTTCGCCGCAGCCGACGATGAACTGAGGGCACTGCTCGCGCAGGCCGGCGTGCGCCTCGACCCCACCGCCCTGCAGTCCCTGCTCGAAGGCGTCGCCGCGGCACCGCCCGGGCCGGAGGCGGAGCTGTGGATGGACATGGTGGCGACGGATCCCGAACCGCGCCTTCGTGGGCGGCTGCGGACGCTGCTGGCGGAGGCGCGATCCGACCGGCTGGTGCCACGCGAAACGCCGGCCGACCGGCTGGCCACGCTTCGGCAGTTGCTCAAGGCGCATGGTCTCGCCGGTTTCGTGGTCCCGCGCGCCGATGCCCACCAGGGCGAGCAGGTGCCGGCCGCGGCCGAACGGTTGGCATGGATTTCCGGCTTCACAGGGAGCGCCGGTTGCGCCGTCGTGTTGAGGGAGTGCGCGGCACTGTTCGTCGACGGGCGCTATACGGTGCAGGCGCACGGTCAGGTCGATCCCGGTGCATGGGAGATCCGCCACGTCATCGATGAGCCGCTGACCGACTGGGTCGCCAGCCGCCTGCCGGTGCGCGGCCGCCTCGGCTACGATCCGTGGGTGCACACGCCGAGCCAAGTGGCGCGGTTGGAGGAAGCCTGCAGGGCCGCTGGCGGTCGCGTGGTCGCCGTCGAGGACAACCTTGTCGACCTTGCCTGGACCAATCAGCCGCCGGCGCCCGTGGCCCCGATGACCGCCTATCCCGAGCACCTCGCCGGACGTTCGTCGGCCGACAAGCGGGACGAGGTTGCCGTCGCGTTGGCGAAGGCGGGCGATGCCGCGGCGGTGATCGCGGCGCCGGATGCCATCGCCTGGCTGCTCAACATTCGCGGCGGTGATGTCCCTTTCGTGCCGGTGGCGCTTGCGTTTGCGATCATCCACGCCGACGGGTCGGTGGCACTGTTCGTCGATCCGCGCAAGGTCACCCCGCCGGTGCGCGAGCATCTCGGGAGCGGTGTCCGCATCGCACCGATCGAGGCCCTGGGCGCGGCCCTGGATGCGCTCGGCGCCGAGCGCCGTCGCGTGCGAATCGATCCCGACCGTACGCCCGCGTGGATCGCCGGTCGCCTGCGGAGTGCCGGCGCCGTAGTCGCCGATGGCGCGGATCCCTGTACGCTGCCAAAGGCCATCAAGAATTCGGCGGAACTGAACGGCATTCGCGCCGCCCATCGCCGCGACGGTGTGGCGCTCGCGCGCTTCCTCGCGTGGCTCGATGGTGCCGCGGGCGACGGCCATGTCAGCGAGACAATGGCGGCCAACCGTCTCGAGGCTTTTCGCAGCGTTCAGGAGGGGTTTCGCGGGCTGAGTTTCGCGACGATCTCGGCCGCCGGTCCGCATGGCGCTATTGTCCACTACCGGGTGACTCCAGCGACCGATCGTCCGCTCACCCCGGGCACGCTCTATCTCGTCGACTCCGGCGCCCAGTACGTGGACGGCACCACCGACGTGACCCGCACCGTGTCGATCGGCGAACCGACCGCCGAGATGCGTGATCGGTTTTCGCGGGTGCTGCAGGGACACATCGCCATCGCGACCGCCCGCTTCCCCGAGGGGACCACGGGCCCGCACCTGGACACGCTCGCGCGGACGGCGCTCTGGCGGGCGGGTCTTGACTATGACCACGGCACCGGGCACGGCGTCGGCGCCTACCTGAACGTCCATGAAGGCCCGCAGCGGATCTCGAAGCTGCCCAACAAGGTTCCCCTGCAACCGGGCATGGTCGTTTCCAACGAGCCCGGCTACTACAAGACGGATGCCTATGGCATCCGCATCGAGAACCTGGTGGTCGTCGTCCGGGTGCCGGCGCCCGTGGGGGCCGAGCGGGCGCTGCTCGGTTTCGAGACGCTGACACTGGCGCCCATCGATCGCCGGCTGATCGAGATCGCACTGATGAAGCCGGAGGAGGTTGCTTGGGTCGACGACTATCACGCCCGCGTCCGCGAGGCCCTGACGCCAGAACTCGATGCGGAGACCGCGACATGGCTCGCCCGGGCGACGCGGCCCCTCACCACGTGAAGCGGCGCAAACCGGACCACGTCCGAAGCGTTGTTCACTGGTCGCCACCCCCTGGCCGCTGATATGCGGCGCGCCGCCCGTCTGTTGTCCGTTGCCACCGTCGTTCCGGCGATCATGCTGCGCCAACCGGAGGTGCGCGACCGTGCCGCGGTCGTCTTCGATGAGGTGGGCGACTTGGTGGCGCGGTTGGCCCCGATCTATGACAACGCCGGCATCGAGGCCCGCTATTCCTGCGTGCCCATCGACTGGTATGAAGCGCCGCACGCCTGGGCCGAGCGGAATCGCACGTATATAGACAACGCCGTTGCACTGGCATGCCAGGCGGCCGAGCAGGCGCTGCGGCGGGCCGGCTTGGCCGTGGACGACGTTGACGCCATCGTCGTCGTTTCGACCACCGGCATCGCCACGCCGTCGCTGGACGCGCTGGTTATCGATCGGCTGCGACTGCGCCGCGACGTGCGGCGGCTGCCGGTCTTCGGGTTGGGCTGCGCTGGCGGCGTGCTCGGCTTGGCGCGTGCCGCGGACATGGCCCAGGCGTCACCGGGGGAGCGGGTGCTGGTCCTGGTGGTTGAACTGTGCGGCCTGACGTTCCGGCGCAACGATCTGTCGAAAAGCAACATCGTCGCCACTGCCCTGTTCGGCGATGGCGCAGCGGCCGTGCTGCTGTCGACCCGCGGCGATGGGCCGGCGGTCGCGTTTTCGGCGGAGCACACATGGCCGGACAGTCTCGACGTCATGGGCTGGGGGGTGGAGGACGACGGGCTGCGTGTGGTCTTTTCCCGCGATATTCCGGCGCTGATCCGGAATGAGTTTCGCGCGGTGCTCGATGCCGTGCTGGCTCGGCACGACCTGACGCGGGGCGATATCGACCGGTTCCTCTGCCATCCCGGCGGCGCCAAGGTGCTGGATGCGCTGGAGGAGGTGCTGGACATGCCGCCGGGCGGGCTGGCGACCGCCCGCGGTGTGCTGCGTGACTATGGCAACATGTCGGCGGTCACCGTCCTGTTCGTGCTTGAACGCGCCCTGGCGGCCGGCGACCTCGGCCGGCGGGCGTTGCTGACCGCGCTCGGCCCCGGCTTCACGGCGGCGTTCCTGATGTTGCAGACCGATGGTGGAGCGGCCGGCGGGGCGGGCGCGTGAGCCTCCTCGCCGTCGTGCTGGTCGCGGTCGCCGCCCAGCGGCTGCTTGAACTGGCGTGGGCCAAGCGCAACGAGGCTTGGCTGAAGGCCCACGGCGGCGTCGAGGCCGGGGCGGGGCACTATCCGTTGTTCGTGCTGCTGCATGCGGCGTGGCTGGTGGCCATCTGGCTCCGGGCGCCGGCCGAGTCCATGGTCTCCTGGCCGCTGCTCATCGTCTTCGTCTTGCTGCAGGCGGCGCGGATCTGGGTGATCTGGAGCCTTGGCCGCTATTGGACGACGCGGGTGATCACCGTCGCCGACGCGCCGCTGGTGCGGCGCGGTCCCTACCGCTGGGTGCGCCATCCCAACTATCTCGTCGTTGTCGCCGAGATCGCGGTGTTGCCCCTGGCGTTCGGGGCGTGGGATGTGGCGCTCGCGTTCTCGCTGCTCAACGGCCTGTTGTTGGCGTACCGGATCCGCGTCGAGGACAGAGCACTGGCCCCGCGACGCGCTGCGAGCGGGAACGACTCGCAGAAATCTTGAGTATTTTGCAAGGCTTTCCCTTGTGCCGGCCCTTATGTCGGCGCGCGGCCCGGCCTCATTCGAAAACGAGAATTAATAAAAACAACGGGACTTGCGCCCCGGCGCGTGTTGCTTCTCTGCCCGCGCATTCGCCCCCACACGAATTGTGCACATGCGAAGATTGACACCGGTCGGTCGTCGGTCTTAAGATCATTTCTCGCAAATGCGTTAAGTCGAGAGAGTCAAAGGGTTTCTTCCAATGGTCGCAGCAAACCGTCCGCTCTCGCCCCACCTCCAGGTGTACCGCCCGCAAATCACCTCCGTGCTGTCCATACTGCACCGCGTCACCGGCGTCGCGCTGACCCTCGGTACGCTGTTGCTGACGTACTGGCTGGTGGCCGCCGGGTATGGGGCCGAACAGTTCGAGACCGCCCAGGGGATCGTCGGCTCGTGGTTCGGGCATCTGATCCTGTGGGGCTTCACCTTCGCCCTGTTCTACCACCTGTTCAACGGCATCCGGCATCTTCTCTGGGACTTCGGTTGGGGCTTCGAGATCCCGCAACTCAAGCAATCAGGCTACATCATGCTCGCGGCATCCGTCGTGTTCACGCTGATCACCCTGATCATCGCGTACTCTTAAAGGAGGGGCCGCCATGGAACTGCGTTCGTCTCTCGGCCGCGCCCGCGGCCTCGGCTCCGCCAAGGAAGGTGTCGGCCACTGGTGGATGCAGCGGGTCACCGCCATCGCGCTGGTGCCGCTCGGCATCTGGTTCGTCTTCTCCGCCGCCGCCCTCTCCGGCGTCGATTATGCCGGCTTCCAGGCATGGGTGTCGGAACTCGGCAACGCGACGTTGCTGGTGGTTCTGGTGATCGCCCTGTTCTACCACGCCGCCCTCGGCATCCAGGTGGTGATCGAGGATTATGTCTCGGGCGAGGGCAGCAAGATCATCACCCTGCTGATTGCCAAGTTCGCGCTGTTCCTGATGGCGGTGAGCTGCATTCTCGCCGTCGCCCGCGTGGCGCTGACGGCTTAACGGAGAAGCTGACGATGCCGAATTCCTATGCGATCACCGACCACTCCTATGACGTGGTCGTCGTCGGCGCCGGCGGCGCCGGCCTCCGCGCGACCATGGGCCTCGCCGCCGCAGGCCTGAAGACCGCCTGCATTACCAAGGTCTTCCCGACCCGCAGCCACACCGTCGCCGCCCAGGGCGGCATCGGTGCCGCCCTCGGCAACATGGCCGAGGACTCGTGGGAATGGCACATGTACGACACGGTCAAGGGCTCCGACTGGCTCGGCGACCAGGATGCCATTGAGTACATGTGCCGCGCCGCCATTCCGGCGGTGCAGGAGCTCGAACACTTCGGCGTGCCGTTCTCCCGCACGCCCGAGGGCAAGATCTACCAGCGGCCGTTCGGCGGCCATATGCGCAACTACGGCGAGGCCCCGGTGCAGCGCGCCTGCGCCGCCGCCGACCGCACCGGCCATGCCA
>CAZBWP010000031.1:0-16221 GCA_964495295.1 uncultured Rhodospirillaceae bacterium
CGGCGCGGTGCATCGGCAGGGCATGGCGCTGGTGCCGTTGGACATCCACTTCAACCCACGCGGCATCGCGAAGATCACCCTGGCGCTGGCCAAGGGCCGCCGCAAAGCGGACAAGCGCGAGGCCGTCAAGGACCAGGAGTGGAAGCGCCAAAAAGAGCGACTGCTCCGCGCGCGCTGACCTCGTTCGGCACCGTCAACAACGGGGATCGTTGACGCACGCCTTGAGCGCCTCCTGGGTGCCGGGGCCGTAGGTGCCGTCCAGCTCTCCAGTATAAAGCCCGAACGCCGCGAGATAGGTCTGCAACGCGACCACCGTGCCGGCGCCGCCGATTTGCATCGCCTGCTCGAAATCGGCGATCGCCTGATCGGCGTTGCCGAGCCGGTTGTTGATGGTGCCGCGGGCATACCAGGCGTCGGCGAGCCCAGCGTCCAGGGCGATTGCGCTGTCGTAGTCCTCGATGGCCCGCGCATACTCGCCCTTTGCCGCAAAGGCATTGCCGCGCGCGACGAAAACCGGGGCCGCCTCGCCGTCAATCTCCAGCGCGCGATCGAAGTCGACGATGGCCTTGTCGAGATCGCCGATGCCGGAGCGGGCGAGCCCGCGCCCGTACCAAGCCTCGAAGGCGCGTGGACCGCCGATGGCAAGGGCGTCGCTCAGGTCCCGGATTGCCGCCTCGAACTGGCCGAGTACGCTGTAGGCGTTGCCGCGATTGACGAGCATGCCGACCCGGACCGGATCGGAGATCAGCCCCGAATTGAGTGCCTGCGAGCAGACGAGGACCGCGGCTCGGGCGTTCTCCGGTCCTGTCAGGCGGTTGCACGCGTCGACATCGTCCGCGACCGTGGCCGAGGTTGGTTCGCCGATGGCCAGCGTTGCCGCCACCACCAAGGCGCTGATCGGCAGCAGTGATTTCATCGATACATCTCCTCAACCAAGACCCGGGTCACCATAGCACCCGCCCCCTCGGCGCGCGAGGCGACAGTTGCGGTGGAGCCAGCCGAGATCGAGGCCAGGGATCCTTATCCTTGGGCGAACTGGACGTCGCCGAACAGCACCGAGCGGGTTCGCTCATCCATCTGGCGGTTGAGCTCGCTGCGGCGTTCGGGAATCTTGAGGCCGCGGACCACGGCGGGGCGGGCGGATATCGCGTCGAACCAGCGCTTCAGGTTGGGGTGGGCGTCGAGGTCCTGTCCCTGGCGCTTGTATGGTCGGATCCACGGAAAGCAGGCGATGTCGGCGATGGAGTAATCGCCGGCCAGAAACGGGACCTCACCGAGCCGCCGATCCATCACCGAGTAAAGACGGTGCGCCTCTTTCGTGTAGCGATCGACGGCGTAGTCGATCAGGTCCGGTGCATAGTGGCGGAAATGATGGTTTTGTCCGAGCATCGGGCCGATACCGCCCATCTGGAACATCAGCCACTGGATCACGTCGTAGCGGCCGCGCGGTTCCGACGGCATCAAGCGCCCCGCCTTCTCTGCGAGATAGAGCAGGATCGCGCCTGACTCCATAACCGTGTAGGCTTCGCCACCGGGGCCGTCGTGATCGACGATGGTCGGGATCTTGTTGTTGGGGTTGAGCTTGAGGTAGGCCGCATCGAACTGGTCGCCCTTGCCGATGTCGACGGCATGCACCGCGTATGGAAGCTCCAGTTCCTCCAGCGCGATCGAGACCTTGTAGCCGTTCGGCGTGCTCCACGTGTAAAGGTCAATCATTGTCGTTCTCCAGTCCCGCAGTTTTGATTTTCGGCTTTAATCTCCAGCGCGCCTCCGCCGATGGCGGTTGATCGACGTGCTCGCGTCGATGATAACGTGGGCAAGGGGCCGCATGCGTGCAACCACGGAGACGAGCCATGGAAGAACCGCTCCTGCACCTGGTGTTCGGCGGGCGTGTGAAGGACCCGCGGGGTCTCGATTTCATCGATGTCGATTCACTGCACGTCGTCGGCATCTATCCGAGCTATGCGACGGCGCTGGCCGCCTGGCAGGAGGTGAGCCGGCGCTATATCGACTATGCCGACATCAAATATGTGATCGTTCACCTGCATCGGTTGCTGCAACCGGCAACGGATGAGCCGTCATAACGGTCCTGCTGCACCGGTCAGGCAGCCGGATCATGCACCCGAATCACCCGGCACCCCGGCGATCGCCGAGGCGAGGTCGTCGAAGCCGGTAAACGCCCGGAACTGCGGGAACTCGGCGATGACCTTGTCGGGTGCGCGAAACAGGAAGCCGACATCGGCTTCCGCGAGCATGGTCGTGTCGTTGTAGGAATCCCCGGCGGCCACGGTGCGGAAGTGCAATTCGCGAAACGCGGCGACGGCCGCCCGCTTGTGATCGGTCATGCGCAGCCGATAGCCGGCAATTCGCCCGCCGTCCTCGATGTCGAGGCGGTGGCAGAACAGCGTTGGCCAGTCGAGCTGGCGCATCAGCGGCGTGGCGAACTCATAGAACGTGTCCGACAGGATGACCACCGGCCCGCACCGCCGCAACCCGTCCAAGAAGGCCTTGGCGCCGTCGAGCGGGGTTAGCCGGCCGATGACCTCCTGGATGACGTCGATGGTGAGCCGGTGCCGATCGAGCACGGTCAGCCGGTGGCGCATAAGCACGTCATAATCGGCGATGTCGCGGGTCGTCAGGCGCAGATCGTCGATCCCGGTGAAATCGGCGACGTTGATCCACACTTCCGGAACGAGGACGCCTTCGAGATCGAGGCAGACGAGGCGCAAGGGGCAACTCCGCGGCGGGGCGTGTCGGGAACCTTGCACGCGGGTATAGCCGCAGCGCTTGATGCCTGCCAACGCCGAAGTTCAACCGCGCGCCAGCGCCGCCACCTGGGCGATCATCGCATCGAACATCGCCGGCGTCAGGCGACCGGTGTTCGTATTGAGGCGCGAGCAGTGATAGCTGTCGACCAGGAACGGCGCGCCGCCGGGCTCACCGGGCCCGAGGTGGACCGCTCCGTGGGCAAAGCGGTGGGCGGAGCGCCGCCGGCCGAGCGCCGAAAGCACCGCCTCATGGGCGATGGCGCCAAGCGCCAGCATGACCCGGAGCCGGGGCAGGGCCGAGATTTCGGCGGCGAGGAAGCCGTTGCACGCGGCGATTTCGGCGCTCGTCGGCCGGTTCTCCGGCGGCACGCAGCGGACGGCGTTGGTGACCCGGCAGTCGATGAGGCGAAGGTCGTCGGGCGCGCCATTGCCATACGTGCCGGACGCGAGCCCATGGCGGAGCATCGTCGGATAAAGGAGGGTGCCGGCGTGGTCCCCAGTGAATGGACGGCCCGTCCGGTTGGCACCGCGCAGACCCGGGGCCAGCCCGACGATCAACACCCGGGCATCCGTGCCCCCGAACGACGGCACCGGGGCGTTGTGCCAAGCCGGCTCCGCCTGGCGCTGGCGCGTGCGCAATACCACCAGCCGCGGGCACCGTCCACAATCCCTGTCCGGCACATCCGGCGGAGCGACGGGAGGCATCGCGGCACCGCCGACGCGGGGGCCCGTCAGGCGTCCGCGAAGCTGTCGCCGGTCGGCGACGGATTGCGCGGCGTCGCCATCTGCCGGTCCTCGCGGTTCGGCAGGACGCGCTCGATGGCCGGTTGCAGCTCCACGAGTTCGAGAAACCGGTCGGCCTGCCGGCGCAGTTCGTCGGCGACCATCGGCGGCTGGGAACGGACGGTGCTAACCACCGTCACCCGGACGCCGCGCCGTTGCACCGCTTCGACCAGGCGGCGAAAATCACCATCGCCGGAAAACAGCACCACATGATCGAGGCGTTCGGCCATCTCCATGACGTCAATCGCCAGTTCGATGTCCATATTCCCCTTGATCTTTCGCCGTCCGGCGCCGTCGGTAAATTCCTTGGTCGGTTTGGTGACCATGGTATAACCGTTGTAGTCGAGCCAGTCGATCAGTGGCCGGATTGGGGAATACTCTTGGTCTTCGATCAACGCGGTATAGTAAAAAGCTCGGATCAACTGACCCTTGCTGGCAAATACCTCGAGCAGTCGCTTATAATCGATGTCGAAGTTAAGGGCCCGCGCGGCAGCATAGAGATTCGAGCCATCAATAAAGAGGGCAATTCTTTCTTGAGGATAAAACATCGGTTTCCGTCATCAGCCGGCACCGTCGGAGGCCCCTGATCGGGCGCGCGCGGTACCGTGGTTGCAAGGCCTTACCCCGCGATCCTCGATTATTTGTCGATGTCACGTAATGAAGTTTGCGATAAGCCGCAAGGGCTGCGATGCCTGAAGAGTCGGAGATCTTCGTCGCCATCGGCGCCAATCTGCCCAGTGCACGGCATGGCGAGCCGCTCACCACCTGCCGCGCGGCGTTGCCGGCGATGGCCGCGGCGGGCGTTCGGGTCGTGGCCTGCGCACGCTGGTACACCAGCCGACCCGTGCCCGCGGCGACGCAACCAATGTATGTCAATGGCGTCGTTCGGGTTACGACGGACTTGTCGCCGCGCGCCCTCCTCGCCGTCCTGCATGAGATCGAGGCGGCGTTCGGGCGGGTGCGCGGCGCCAGCAACGCCGCCCGCGTTCTCGATCTGGACCTGCTCGCCTACGCGGACCGCGTCAGTGACGTGGAGGGGGAACCGATCCTGCCGCATCCCCGCATGCACGAGCGGGCGTTCGTGCTGTGCCCGCTGGCCGAACTGGCGCCGGCATGGCGGCATCCTCGGTTTGGCATTGCCATCGGCGCTCTGTTGGCCGCGCTGCCACAGGGGCAGGAGGTGACGCCGATCACCGCGGGCGACGACCCTTGTCTCTCGCGCCACAACACCATATAAAAATGGTCTCTTCGGATCATCGGCGGTAGAGGACGACGAATGGCTCGCGTCACGGTTGAGGATTGCGTTCAAAGAGTGCCGAACCGGTTCGAGTTGGTGATGCTCGCGGCTCAGCGTGCCCGCAATGTCGGTGCGGGCGCACTGCTCACCGTTGAGCGCGACAACGACAAGAATCCGGTGGTCGCGCTTCGCGAGATTGCTGACGACAAGGTTTCTCTCAAGGATCTCGAGAACAGTCTGATCCAGAGTCTCCAGAAGGTCGTCGACGTCGAAGAGCCCGGTGAGGAGGTGGTGGACATTCTCTCGATCCAGAAGATCATCGGGTCCGACCTGGACGAGCGTTCTGACGCCGAGGAGATTGCCGAGGACCTGCTGCACGTCGAGGGCGAGGAACCCGAGGAGATGGCGGATGACGACCGCGACGGCCCAGACACTGATGACGACTTCGGCGGCGATGCCGGAGCCGACGGGCCTGACCACCAAACCCCGATCTGAGGGTCCTGTACGGTCACGAGGCAGGGCCACGGGCGCGATCATCCGCCAGTACGAACTCGTTGATCTCGTCAAGGCATACGACCCACATGCCGACGAGGAATTGCTGAATCGCGCATACGTGTTCGCCATGCGGGCCCATGGTGGCCAGCGCCGGGCGACGGGCGAGCCGTTCTTTTCCCACCCCCTGGAAGTGGCTGGCATTCTGACGCGCTATCGGCTCGATAGCTCGGCAATCGCCACGGCGCTGTTGCACGACACGGTCGAGGACACCGACGCCACCCCGGAAGAGATCCAGTCGCTCTTCGGCGTGGAGATTGCCCGCCTCGTCAACGGTGTCACCAAGCTCAGCCGCATCGAACTTCAGTCGGAGCGCACCAAGCAGGCGGAAAACCTTCGCAAGCTAGTCATGGCGATGTCGGAGGACATTCGCGTCCTCTTGATCAAGCTCGCCGATCGCCTGCACAACATGCGGACCTTGAGCGCCATCCCGGACGCGGCCAAGCGTCGGCGCATCGCCAACGAGACCATCGACGTCTATGCGCCGCTCGCCGATCGCGTCGGCATGCACGAGGTCAAGGAGGAACTGCAGGAACTGGCGTTCGTCGAGATCAATCCGGATGCCTACCATTCCATCGTCGCGCGCATGCAGTATCTGCGTGAGCAATCCGATGACGCAACGACGACAACCCTGGTCAGTTTGCGCGAGACGCTTGCCAAATACAATGTGCGCTGCGCCGTCATGGGGCGGGAAAAGACCCCCTATTCTATCTGGCGGAAAATGCAGTCGAACAATATCGGCTTCGAGCAATTATCCGACGTCATGGCGTTTCGCGTCATCGTTAAGACCAACGAAGACTGCTACCGGGCGCTCGGCGCCATCAATCAGACCTATCCGGTGATCCCCGGGCGTCTCAAGGATTACATCTCGACGCCGAAGCAGAACGGATACCAATCCATTCATACCGGTGTCATCGGCCCGCTCAATCACCGCATCGAAGTGCAGATCCGAACCCGCGACATGCACGAAATCGCGGATTACGGTGTTGCCGCTCACTGGATGTACAAAGCGGGCATGTCGTCGACGGATGGCAAGCAATACCAGTGGCTGAACGAACTGCGAGACATCCTGGTCAATTCGCCCGACCCCGACGATTTGATCGCACATTCGAAGATCGAAACGTTTGGCGACCAAGTATTCTGCTTCACGCCGAAGGGCGATGTGTTCGCCCTGCCTGCCGGGGCGACAGCCGTCGACTTCGCCTATGCCGTGCACTCCGAGATTGGCGACCGGTGCGTCGGCGCCAAGATCAATGGCCGCCACATGCCACTGCAGACGGTGTTGGAAAACGGCGATCAGGTGGAGATTATCACCTCGAAGGTGCAGACGCCGCAGCCTACGTGGGACCGCTTCGTCGTCACCAGCAAGGCGCGGGCGCGCATCCGCCGCTTCGTTCGTGCCCGTCAGCGCGACGAGTGGATCAAGGTCGGCCGGTCGCTGGTGGAGCGGGCGTTTCGTCAGGAAAAGCGCGATTACTACGACAAGGCATTGGAAGGGGCGATCAAGAAGCTCAACCAGCCAACGGTCGAGGACCTGCTCGCCCAGGTCGGTGCCGGCTATGTCACCGCGGGGGCGGTGTTCGAGGCGGTCTTCCCTGACGCGCGTCGGCGGCCGAACATGCTGCAACGCGTCATCGGGCGACGTACGGATGCGAGGAAGCAGGACGCGGCCCCGCCGATCGCGATCCGCGGCCTGATCCCAGGGATGGCGGTGCACTTCGCCGGCTGTTGCCACCCGGTGCCCGGCGATCGCATCGTCGGCATCACCACCACGGGCCGTGGCATCACCATCCACACCATTGACTGCGACAGCCTGGAAGCCTACGCGGACTCGGCCGACCGCTGGATCGACGTGGCCTGGGATGCCGACGCCGATGCCATCGAGGCGCATATCGGAAGGATCAAGCTGACCGTCGTCAACGAGCCGGGCACGCTGAGCGAGATCACCGGGGTGATCGCCCAGTATGAAGGCAACATCACGAACCTGAAGATCACCAACCGGTCCGCCCAATTTTTCGATCTATTGATCGACGTCGAGGTGCATCACGTCCGTCACCTGACGGATATCATCGCGGCGCTCCGTGCGACGCGGGTGGTCACCGCGGTCGACCGCGCCTACGCCTGATCCGGCTCCCTTCAGCCACGACGAGATCTTGATACGACATGGCAATTCGCCTGCGCCTGGGGGTCAACATCGATCATGTGGCCACGTTGCGGAACGCCCGCGGCGGTCGACACCCGGATCCGCTGCGAGCGGCCCGTGTCGCCGTCGGCGCGGGCGCCGACAGCATCGTCGCGCACCTGCGCGAGGATCGCCGCCACATCCTCGACGCCGACGTGGAAGCGATCACCGCCGAGATCGACGCGCCGCTGAACTTCGAGATGGCGGCCACTGAAGAAATGACGGCGTTTGCCCTCCGTCTCCGCCCCTTTGGTGTCTGCATCGTGCCGGAACGGCGCGCGGAGCGGACGACGGAAGGCGGGCTCGACGCGGTTGCCGGTTTCGACGGCCTCACCGGGCCGGTGCGGGCGCTGACGGCGACGGGGACACGCGTCTCGTTGTTCATCGAGGCGGAGCGCCGGCAGCTCGACGCGGCGCGAGCGCTCGGAGCCGATGCGGTCGAACTGCATACCGGAGCCTTCTGTGAGGCAGCGAACGAACATCGTGCCGAAGCCCTGGCGCGCATTGTCGATGCCGCACGCCACGCCGCCGCGATCGGGCTCGAATGCCATGCCGGGCATGGCCTCACATACGATACGGTGGGGCCGATCGCCGCGATTCCGGAGATCGTGGAGCTGAACATCGGCCACTTCCTGGTGGGCGAGGCGGTGTTTGTCGGCTTTGAGGAGTCGATCCGCCAGATGCGGGCGATCATGGACGCCGCGCGGGCCGGCGCCGAGGCGGCCGCGGCCCGATGATTCTCGGCATCGGCACCGACCTGCTCGACATCCGTCGGATGGAGAAAACCCTGGAAAGGTTCGGCCGGCGGTTCTGTGAGCGGGTCTTCACCGAGGACGAGTGTTGTCGGTGCGAAGCGCGGGTGCAGTCGGCGGGCTGCTTCGCGCAGCGCTTCGCCGCCAAGGAGGCCTGCTCAAAGGCGCTCGGCACGGGGCTCCGTCAAGGCGTGTTCTGGCGTGACATGCGGGTCGAGAGCCTGCCGTCTGGCCAGCCGGTGATGGTGCTTTCGGGCGGTGCGGCGGTGCGGCTGGCGCTCTTAACCCCACCGGGCATGGTGCCCGACATCGCCGTCTCGATGAGCGATGACTATCCGATGGCGCACGCGGTCGTGGTGATATCGGCGCGGCCAACCGCCGGTGGAACCGTCGACGTGCCCGTCGCCTTGCCTTGACAGGGACGCCCGCCGCTGGCTTGATCCGGCACCCATTCTCCTCCACCTCCCTTGATGCATCGGCTGCGATCGCCATGGCACAACGCAAATCCGGCGGCTTCATCGAACTCGTGAAAACGTTCGTCTATGCCGGACTGATCGCGCTCGTCATCCGCACCTTTCTGTTCGAGCCGTTCAGCATCCCGTCCGGCTCGATGATCCCGACGCTTCTGGTCGGCGACTATCTCTTCGTCTCAAAGTACGCCTATGGCTACAGCCGTCATTCCTTTCCGTTAAGCCCGCCGCTGTTCGAGGGCCGCATCTTCGAGTCGCCGCCCGAGCGCGGCGACGTGGTCGTGTTCAAGCTGCCGACGGACAACAGCACCGACTATATCAAGCGCGTGATTGGGCTCCCCGGCGACCGCGTGCAGGTCATCGAGGGGATCCTCCACCTCAACGGCGAACCGGTTGAGCGCACGCGCATCGGACCCTATCCAAAGGACGCCCAAGCGGGCGCGCGCATCCGCTATACGCATTACCGCGAAACGCTGCCCAACGCGCGGTCGCACGCAATCATCGAAGAGAGCGACAGCAATCAGAATCTGTTCAGCGGCCTGCCCGACAACACCCGCGAATACGTGGTACCCGAGGGACACTTCTTCGCGATGGGTGACAACCGCGACAATTCCAAGGATAGCCGCTATCCCGACGTGGGGCCGGTGCCGTTCGAGAACCTCGTCGGCCGGGCCGAGGTCATCTTCTTTTCCGTCGACGGCAGCTTCCTGAGAGTCTGGGAATGGCTCGATACGGTGCGCGGCGATCGCTTGTTCAAGACCATCGACTGAATATGCCGGACGAGCACAACGCCGGCGGCGCGGACGATCTGGTGGCGTTTGGCCGTCGGGTCGGCCACGAGTTCCACGATCCGGGGCTCCTCGTCGAGGCGCTGACCCATTCCAGCATGTCCGGCCAGGGCGGACTTCCGGTGCGGACGAATGAGCGCCTGGAGTTTCTCGGTGACCGGGTTCTGGGCCTTGTCGTTGCCGATCTCCTGATTGCCATGTTCCCTAACGAGAGCGAGGGATCGCTCGCCCGCCGCCATGCGGCGCTGGTCCGTCGCGAGGCGCTCGCCGAGGTCGCCGAGAGCGTGGGGCTCGATACCTGCCTGCGGATGGCGCCGGGCGAAGCCGGATCGGGCGGCCGCGCCAATCCGGGACTGCTGGCCGATGCGTGCGAGGCCGTCATTGCGGCACTCTATCTGGATGGCGGCTTCACCGCCGCCGCCGCGTTCGTCCGCCGCCACTGGCGGCTACTGGCCGAGCGAGATTCACGCCCACCCAAGGATGCCAAGACCGGGCTGCAGGAATGGGCGCAGGGGCGTGGCCTGTCGCTGCCCACCTACACGGAGGTGGGCCGCGTCGGACCGGCGCACGCGCCCCGGTTCCGCATGCAGGTGCGTGTCGAAGGCCGCGCGCCGGTGACTGGCGAGGGGCCGTCGAAGCGGGTTGCCGAGCACGCGGCGGCGCAAGCCCTGCTCGACGCAATTGTCGCCGATGCCGATGAATAGCGGCACCGGCCGACGCTGCGGCTTCGTCGCGGTGCTCGGTGCGCCCAACGTCGGCAAGTCGACGCTGGTCAATCGCCTTGTCGGCAGTAAGGTCAGCATCGTCTCGCCGAAGGTCCAAACGACGCGAGGACGGGTGCTCGGCATCGTCCTCGAGGGAGACACCCAGCTCATCCTGGTCGACACGCCCGGCATCTTCCGGCCGCGCCGGCGGCTCGACCGGGCGATGGTCGCCGCCGCCTGGGACGGCGCCGCCGACGCCGATGCCATCGTGTTGCTGGTCGACGCCGCGCGTGGCATCGACCGCGACACCGCCGCCATCATCGATCAACTCGGTCAGCGGTCCCAGCCCGCCATTCTCGCGCTCAACAAGGTCGACGCCGTCCAGAAGCCGCGGCTGCTGGCGCTCGCCGCCGAGTTGGGGGCGCGTGGACTGTTCAGGGACACCTTCATGATCTCGGCGCTGAGCGGCGACGGCGTCGACGATCTGCTCGCCCGCTTGGTGACGGCGCTGCCGGCGGGGCCGTGGCTGTTTCCCGAAGACCAGATCTCCGACATGCCGATGCGCCTGCTCGCCGCCGAGATCACGCGCGAGAAGATCTACCTGCAACTGCACAAGGAGCTGCCCTACGCCAGCGCCGTCGAGACCGAGGCCTGGACGGAGCGCGAAGACGGCAGCGTCCGCATCGACCAAGTGATCTATGTCGAGCGCCCCAACCAGAAGGCCATCGTGCTCGGCAAGGGGGGCGGCCGGATCAAGGCGATCGGCGAGGCTGCCCGCGTCGAACTGGAAGATCTGCTCGAGCGGCGCGTGCACCTCTTCCTGTTCGTCAAGGTCCGTGAGTGGGCCGACGATCCCGAACGCTACCGCGATCTCGGGCTGGACTTTCAGCCTTAGCCGGCCGGCTCGTTCGCCGCCGCCGCTCAGACGGTGACGACGGCCTCGCCCTTCAGCGCCTGCACCGCATCGCTGAGCGCCGAGTCCTCGGTCTCGAAGGCGCGCTCCGCGTCGGAGAGGGAGTGGCCGTTTTCATCGACTTGTCGCCAGATCCAATAGCCGTTCTGCTTCGATGTCTCGACCAGCGCATACAAATGGCGAAAAAAGCCACGCCGGCAGGGATGCGGTTCGGTGATCAAGATCTTGCGAACTGTCACGTGTCAACCCCCGGAATGTTGAAGCTCGCCGCCGGATCAGCGACAGTCCAATCCTAGCACACGCGTCCCCGGCGACAACCCGGCAATTTTCCGAATCAACCTATTCGCCAAGCGGCGGCGGCGGTCGAGGCTGCGCGCGGTCGGGTCCTCGCTTACATGCTGTGGCATGGAATGGAGCGACGACGCGATTGTCCTGACGACCCGCCGGCACGGCGAAACATCGGCCGTGGTTACGCTGCTGACGCCTTCGCACGGCCGGCATGCCGGTCTGGTGCGTGGCGGCACCTCGCCGCGCGGTCGCGGCATGCTGGCGACGGGAAGCCGAGTCCGCGCGCGATGGCGGGGGCGTCTGGAAGACCACCTCGGCGTGCTGGTCTGCGAGCCCGTGGATGCGGTTGCCGCCCGGCTGTTCACCGACGGGGCGCGGCTCGCGGCCCTGGCCGCGGCCTGCGCCCTGGTCGAAGCATCGGTGCCGGAACGCGCGCCCTCTGGCGGCGTTTACGGGGCGCTGTCTTCGCTTCTGGACACGCTCGGCGGCGAGGCGGATTGGCCGGCTGCGTATGTGCGCTGGGAACTCACCATGCTGACCGAACTTGGCTTCGCCCTCGATCTCGGTCGGTGCGCGGCGACCGGCCGCAATGACCAGCTCGCCTACGTCTCGCCCAGGACCGGCCGCGCCGTCTCGCTCTCCGCAGGGGCGCCGTATCGTGATCGGCTCCTGCCGCTGCCGCCGTTCCTGGTGGATGACGGCCGCGTGCCGTCTCCGACCGACATCGCTGCCGGGCTGCACCTTACCGGGTTTTTCCTGGCGCGCTGTGCGTTTCCGCCGCCGGCAGCCCTGCCGCCGGCCCGCGAGCGGCTGGTCGAACTGTTGACGCGCCGCGCCGTCACCGGACCCGACGACAGCAGTCCCCCGCAAGGCAACGGCCGCTAAACCTCCGCCATCGTGCCGCCGCGGGTCAGGAACTCCCGGATCTTTGGATCATCGGCCTCGTGCACGAGCCGCTTTGGGTCGCCTGCTGCGATCATCGTCTTCGTCGCCGCATCCAGGAACACCGAGTTGTCGGCGATCGCGAAGATGCTGGGCAGTTCGTGCGTCACCAGCACCATGGTCGCGCCCAGGCTGTCGCGGAGCTGCCGGATCAGGTCGTCGAGCAGCGACGAGGTCAGCGGATCCAGACCCGCGGAGGGCTCGTCGAAGAACAGGAGCTCCGGATCCAGGGCCAGGGCGCGCGCCACGCCGGCGCGCTTGCGCATGCCGCCGCTGATCTCCGAGGGGTAGTAGTCCTCGAAACCGGCGAGTCCGACCAGCGCCAGCTTCAGCGACGCCAGCGCCCGCACGTCGGCGCGCGACAGGTCAGTGTGCATCTGCAACGGCAACGACACGTTCTCGGCAAGCGTCATCGTCGACCACAACGCACCTTGCTGGTAGACGACGCCGAGACGGCGGGAGAGGCTCGCTTGCTCGTCCGGGCTCGCCTCCCAGAAGCTCACGCCGTCCAGCAGGACCCGGCCCTGCTGCGGCGCCTTCAGACCGCTCAGACAACGCATCACCGTCGTCTTGCCGCAGCCGCTGCCGCCCATGATGACGAAGATCTCGCCGCGCCGGACGGCGAAGCTGAGATCGCGCTGAATGACGGTGGCGCCATAGGCGATGGTAACATCTTCGACGACGATCGGTGTTTCGCTGCTGGTCACGGTTGTGGCTCCGGTGCGGCGGCGCCCGGCGGCCGCGCCTCTCCAATACCGCTGCGCGGACGAGCCGCCAACCCCGTCCGGCGCAGGCGCGCGGCCTATTGCACGTCAGGCAGACGTCGGCCGAGCGCCACGCCGAAAAGCCCGAGAAGGGCAAACACGAGAATGACGCCGACGGGGGAGATCAGCGCGGCAAGAACCCCGAGCAGCCCGCTCGCCAGCAACACGACGCCGATCACCGAATTGCTGACGGCGACGTAGTCGACGCGCTTCGATCCACCGGCCATGTCGACGATATAGGTTTTGCGCCCGAGGCGTGCGCCGTTGTGGGCCACGCCCAGCACCAGGAAGGCGGCGGCGTAGATCCAGGCGCTTTCCCAGGCGTCTGGGCTCACGACGGCCCACGCGAACACGACGATGCCGAGGACCGACGCCAGCGTTGCCGCGCGCAGCATCACCTGCTTGCTGGAGCGGTCGGCCATGCGCCCCCAGATCGGTGCGCTGACGGTCGAGGCGAGGCCGTTGGCGATGATGAACAGGCCGAGGGACAGGGCGTCCGCGCCGCCGATGTCGGTCGCGAACACCATGTAGTAGGGCGCGCTCAGCGCGGAAACCAGGAACAACGCGCGCACCAGGACGAAGCGGGCGAAGTCGCGGTCGTCGCGCAGCAGCGCGAGCCGGCGCAGAGCCTCGGCGAGTGCGTTGCCGCCACCCTCCGTCGCTCCTGGATCCTCCTGCACCGTGGCGAACGCGGCGGCTGCGGCGAACCAGGCACAGCCGGCTGCAGCGATCAGGGCACCGTAGAACGCCGCATCATCGCCGCCGGTGCCAGGCGTCGCCAGAAATACGCCGACGAGCAGCGCGACCGCCCCGGCCGCCGCAGCGCTCCATCCGCCGAGCCGGCCGCGCCGCGTCTTCGGAATGGTCTTGCCGACAACATCCTTGTGTGCAACCGAACAGAGCCCGCGCGCCAAGCTGAAGACGACAAGCAGGCCGATGATCGCCCATCCCGCGGCCGCGCCCTCCAGGGTCCAGGCGACGGCGCCGATGCCGACCATCGCCGCACCCTGCACGACGCTGCCGATCACCCACACCCACTTGCGCCGCGCCAGCTGGCGGACCCACGCTGCGATCACCAGTTGTGGGATCAGCGAGCCGGACTCGCGGATCGGCACGAGCAATCCGACCAGGGCGACGGGCGCGGCAACGAAGCTCATCACCCAGGTCAGTAACGTCTTCGGGTTGGCGATCTCGTCGCCGACCTTGCTGAGTGTGCTGGCAACGATGTTGGCGAAGAAATTGTAGGGAACCCAGTGGCAGGCGGTGTCGGGGATGTCCCTGCAGACCCGCGCATCCTCCTCATCGACGACATAAGCGTAAATGCGGGCGAGCCGGTCATTCGCACGTACCGTCGTCGAGTCTGTCACCGCCAAAGGAGAATCCCGTCAACGTTCAATCGGGAGGCTGTACGGGGCACTATGGTTTGAGGATCAGCACCACGAAAACGAAGAAGATCACCAGATGCACGAGGCCTTCCAGCATGTTGGTCCGCCGACTGCCGAACGTGATCAGGCTGATGAACAAGGTCAGCAGCAACAACACCATGTTCGTGGGGCTGAGCCCGAGTTCCACCGGTTCTCCAGTGATCGCACTCACCGTGAGCACGGTCGGCACGGTCAAACCGATCGTTGCCAGCGCCGAACCGAGCAGGATGTTGACCGAACGCTGCAGTCGGTTGGCGTGTGCCGCCTGCAAGGCGCTGATGCCCTCCGGAGTCAGCACCAGGATGGCCACCAGGACGCCGCCGAGCGCCGCCGGGACGCCGATCGCCTCGATGCCGTGCTCGACCAGAACCGCCAGCTTCTCCGACAACAGGACGATCGGCAGCATCGTCAACAGCAGCAGGACCGCGTGGTAGCCGACCGACCTCGACGGTGACGCGCCACCACCATGGTCGGCATGCTGGTCATGATCATGCGGATCCTCGCCCGGCGCCAACCCGGGCTGGATGAAGAACGAGCGATGGCGGCTGGTCTGGATCGCGACGAACGCGCCGTAGAGCAGGAACGTGACCAGTGCAATCATTGCCTCCTGGGTCGGTGTCAGCGTCGGGGTATCCGTGGAAGTTGTGAAGTTGGGGAGGACCAGGGAGAACACCGCGAGAGGCGCCAGCACCGACAGGAACGACCGCGCGCCTTGCAGGTTGAACTCCTGCTCGCCATGACGCAGGCCGCCGATCAAGAGCGCGACGCCGACCATGAGATTGAGCGCGATCATGATGACCGCGAACATGGTATCGCGGGCCATTTCCGGCCGGTCGGCGCCGGTGATCATGATCATCATGATCAGCGTGACCTCGATCGCGGTCACGGCCAATGTCAGGACCAGCGTGCCGTAGGGCTCGCCGAGAAGCTGGGCGAGACGCGAGGCGTGGCGGACGACGCCGAACGCGCACCACATCATCACGCCGAACATCCAGAAGAACAGCCCGAGCGCCTCAAGCCCCGTCGCGGTCTTGGCGTCTTCGACGACCAGGAAGATGACTGCCGCGGTCACGGCGCCCAGCAGAAACGGGGCTTCGGCCCGGATCGTCGACAGGACGGCGCTGCGAGAGGCTGTTGTCATGGCACACTCCTGGGACGTGCGGACGGCTGCCGCACCCGTACTGGGCGTAGAGAAACCGCGAACCGCTTGCAAGATGCCGCTCCGGTCATGATCAGTGAGCCATGCGGCCACCATGCGCTACAATCGATTGACGTCTGGATCAACACCGCTACTCTATCCTGTAGCCAAAACGGATCGAACCGGCGTCCCCGATGAACGAGCTGACCCCCGGCGGCATCCACGACGTGCCGCTCGCCGACGCCCTCGGGCAGCGGTACCTCGCCTATGCGCTGTCGACCATTGTCTCGCGCTCGCTGCCGGACGTCCGCGACGGTCTGAAGCCGGTGCACCGGCGCCTGCTCTACGCCATGCGCGAACTCGGGCTCGATCCGGCCTCCGGTTTCAAGAAATGCGCGCGCGTGGTGGGCGACGTTATCGGCAAATTTCATCCGCATGGGGACGTCGCCGTCTACGACGCACTGGTCCGCCTCGCCCAGGACTTCGCCGTGCGCTGGCCGCTGGTCGACGGGCAGG
>CAZBWP010000032.1:0-2601 GCA_964495295.1 uncultured Rhodospirillaceae bacterium
CGCCATGTCTCCGAAACCGCCGCACGACTGGATGTGGGCAGAAGCCTGCGAAATGCTGGATCGCGCCGAGCGCCTGCATCGGCAGTTCTTCAAGCCCGGCCCGTCGCCCAACCGGGGCCCGACATGGGAGCCACCCGTCGACGTGATCGAGACCGAGGAAACCGTCGCCGTCATCGTCGCCCTGCCGGGCGTCGAGGCCGCTGCCATCGAGGTGGCGATCGAGGGCGACATTCTGATCGTAAGAGGATTGCGCCGGCTGCCGCCCACCTATCGACACGCCGTGCTGCATCGGCTCGAAGTGCCGCACGGCCGCTTCGAGAGGCGCATCGGGTTGATGTGGGACCGTCTCAAGCTGGTGCAGCGGGATCTGGCCGATGGCTGCCTGTCGCTGGTGTTTCGGAAGCTGGTGTAACCCCCAAGGACAGCGGACCGCCTGACCATGTTCAAGATGCCGAAGTTGATGCTCGGAACCGACAGCAAGGTCGGCGCGCGCGACCACGCGGCGCCGGCGTCGTCCACCCTGGGCATCGATCTGCCCGACGATGCGCTGATCATCCTGCCGGTGCGCAATGTCGTCGTCTTCCCGGCGATGGTCATGCCGCTCGCCGTCGGGCGGGCCGGTTCCATCGCCGCGGCGCAGGAAGCGGCCAAGTCGGACCGCCAGATCGGCATTCTGTTGCAGCGGGATGCCGAGCAGGAGGAGCCGGGCCCGGACGATCTGCATGGCGTGGGCACCGTCGCCAACATCCTCCGCTATCTCACCGCGCCGGACGGCACGCATCACGTGGTCTGTCAGGGTGTGCAGCGGTTCCGCGTGCGCGCGTTCCTGCCGGGGCTGCCGTTCCTGGCGGCCCGCGTCGAGCGCATCGAAGAGCCCGAGGGCGAGCCGACGATGGAGATCGAGGCCCGCATGGTGCAGTTGCGCGAGCGCGCGCTGGAAGCGCTGCAGCTGTTGCCACAGACTCCGGGCGAACTGGTCAACGCCTTCCAGAGCATCACCTCACCGTCGATGATGTGCGACGCGATCGCCAACTTCATGGATCTCGATCCGGCCGAGAAGCAGCAGATTCTCGAGACCATCGACCTCAAGGACCGGATGGATCACGTGCTGATCGAACTCGGTCACCGCATCGAGGTGATGAAAATCTCCCGCGAGATCGGGCAGCAGACCAAAGAGCAGATGGACGAGAAGCAGCGGGAATTCTTCCTGCGCGAACAGCTGCGCACCATCCAGAGGCAGCTCGGCGAAGAAGATGAGAAGGCGGCGGAGATCGCCGAGTTGGCGGAGGCCATCACCAAGGCCGAAATGCCGGAGGAGGTGGAACAGCAGGCCCGCAAGGAGTTGAAGCGCCTGGAGCGGATGCCCGAGGCGGCCGGCGAGTACTCCATGGTCCGCACCTACCTTGACACCCTGATCGAGCTGCCGTGGAACAGGTTCAGCGCCAGCACGATCGACATCGCCGAAGCGCGGCGGGTGCTCGACGCCGACCACTATGGCCTGGAAAAGGTCAAGCGGCGGATTCTCGAGTTTCTCGCGGTGCGCAAGCTCAACCCGGAGGGCAAGAGCCCGATCCTGTGCTTCGTCGGCCCGCCGGGCGTCGGCAAGACCTCGCTGGGTCAGAGCATCGCCCGCGCCACCGGCCGCAAGTTCGTGCGCGCAAGCCTGGGCGGCGTCCACGACGAGGCGGAGATCCGCGGTCACCGGCGCACCTACATCGGCGCCCTGCCCGGCACCATCATTCAGAACATCCGCAAGGCCGGCACGCACGACTGTCTGTTCATGCTGGACGAGATGGACAAGCTCGGCGCGGGCTTTCACGGCGATCCGTCTTCGGCGCTGCTGGAGGTGTTGGATCCCGAGCAGAATGCGACGTTCCGCGACAACTACCTGGCGGTGCCGTTCGATCTCTCGAAGGTGTTCTTCATTGCCACGGCCAACGTGCTCGACAACGTCCCGGGGCCGCTGCGCGACCGCATGGAAGTGATCGAGCTGCCGGGCTACACCGAGGATGAAAAGCTGGAGATCGCCAAGCGCTACCTGGTCGGCCGGCAGCTCACCGCCAACGGCCTCACCGCCGAGCACGCAGCGATCACCGACGGCGCGCTCAGGGCGATCATCCGCGGCTACACGCGGGAGGCCGGCTGCCGCAACCTGGAGCGGGAGATCGGCAGCGTGTTCCGGCGGATCGCCATGCGCTTCGCCGAGAGCGGCCCGGAGCCGGTCACCGTTGATGAAAAGGACCTGCACGGCGTTCTCGGTCCCGAGAAGTTCGAGAACGAGGTCGCCATGCGGACCAGCGTGCCGGGGGTCGCCACCGGGCTGGCCTGGACGCCGAGCGGCGGCGACATCCTGTTCATCGAGGCGGCGCGCATGCCGGGCAGCGGCAAGCTGATCCTCACCGGGCAGTTGGGCGACGTGATGAAGGAGAGCGCCCAGGCGGCGCTCAGTCTGGTCAAGAGCCGGGCGGCACGCTTCGGGATCGACGCCAGCCTGTTCGAGAAGAGCGACATCCATGTGCACGTGCCGGCCGGAGCCATCCCCAAGGACGGTCCGAGTGCCGGCGTCGCCATGACCACGGCGCTGCTGTCGCTGCTGACCAG
>CAZBWP010000032.1:2701-15825 GCA_964495295.1 uncultured Rhodospirillaceae bacterium
GGATCGGCGACGGTGCCGTTGAGGCGGGGATCGCCGCGGCGAATCGCGTCGACGTGCTGCATGCCGTCGATCACCCGTCCCCAGACCGTGTACTGGCCGTTGAGGCTGGGGGCGGCGGCGAACATGATGAAGAACTGTGAGTCCGCGCTGTTGGGGTTCTGGGCGCGGGCCATGCCGACGGTGCCGCGGACGAACGGCGCGCTGGAGAATTCGGCCGCCAGATCGACGCCGGACCCCCCGGTGCCGTTGCCCTTCGGGTCGCCGGTCTGCGCCATGAAGTCCTCGATCACGCGATGGAACTTCAGGCCATCGTAGAACCCTTCGCGGACCAGCGTCTTGATGCGCTCGACGTGGTTCGGCGCGAGGTCCGGGCGCATCTCGATGATGACGCGACCGTCCTTCAGGTCGAGGTAGAGCGTGTTCTCGGGATCGGCCGCATCGGCCATGCCGCCGGCGACGGTCGCTGCGGCGAGCGCGGCACCGACAATCAATCCGCGAATTTTCATGTGTGTCAGCCCTTTTTCGTGTGACATGCTGCCGCGCACCCTACAGGTTTTGGCCGCTGCGGCAACGCCGAAACCGAACGTCGAACAGATGGCCGGGATGATGCACGAGGATCGGACGCGGTGCGGCTGGGTCGGCCGGGAGCCCGCCTATGTCGCCTACCATGACTGCGAATGGGGCGTGCCGGAATGGGACGACCGGGCGCTGTTCGAAAAGCTGGTGCTCGACAGCTTTCAGTCCGGCCTGTCGTGGCTGGTCATTCTGCGCAAACGCGAGGGCTTCCGCGCGGCCTTCGACGGGTTCGACCCCGAGCACATCGCCGCCTACGGCGAAGCCGATGTCCACCGCCTGCTCGGCGACGCCGGCATCGTGCGCAACCGCCGCAAGATCGAGGCGACCATCGCCAATGCGCGGGCGTGGCTTGAGCTGATGCAGACGAACCGCGGCTTCGCCCCTTTCCTCTGGGAATTCGTCGGCGGCATGCCACGCCAGAATGCCTGGTCCGGCTTGGCCGACGTTCCCGCGGAAACGGCGGAGTCGCGGGCCATGGCGAAGGCGCTCCGCGATCGCGGCTTCCGCTTCGTCGGGCCGACGGTGTGCTACGCGTTCATGCAGGCGGTGGGCATGGTCAATGACCACGTGGTCGACTGCTTTCGCCATGCCGACTTGGCCGGCGCCATCGGGCAGACGAACGAGGACTGATCAGTCCTCGCGGTGGGTCCGCTCCATCCGCTCGTGGCGTTCCTGCGCCTCGATGCTGAGGGTGGCGATGGGCCGCGCCTCCAGGCGGGAGATGCCGATCGGCTCGTTGGTCTCCTGACAGAAACCGTAGGTGCCGTCCTCGATCCGTTGCAGGGCCTCGTCGATCTTGGCGATCAGCTTGCGCGCCCGTTCCCGGGTGCGCAGTTCCAGCGCGCGGTTGATCTCGGTCGTCGCCCGATCGGCGGGATCGGGTTCAATGTCGCCGCCCTCGCGCAAGTGCTCGATGGTCGCCGTCGACTCGTCCAGCAGATCCACCCGCCACGCCAGCAACCTCCGCCGGAAATGCTCGAGCATGACCGGGTTCATGAAGGGCTCGTTCTCGGACGGGCGATACCCTTCGGGTATATCCACGGGCATGACGTCCCCTTCCCCACCCTCGCCGGGGTCCGGTCGAGGTGCGCGCATCATATGGATGCGCGCCCGGCGCGGCAAGCCCGTTATCCCGCGCCAATGACCCTCTAAGGCATTGAAAGGAAAACGATGATCGTCCGGACAGTCAGAGCTGCAGGAAGCCGCTAGCGCGACCGCTGCCGCTTGGCGAGTTCGACCGCCACTCGCAGTTCGATCTCGGCGATCACCGCGGTGAGTTCCGGGTCGTCGACGGCGTCGCCGCGGGCACGGACCATCCCAGCCAGGGCGACGAGCCGTTCGGTGTTGACGACGCCAGAGACGATGGCGATACGCAAGCGCTCGAGTTCGTCAAGCAGCAGTTCGCCGCGTTGCACCGCCCTGCGGCGGGCGTCGCGCTCGGTCGCCGTCTGCACCTCTTGCGCCGCGAGCACGCCGGGCACGGCGCTGCCGGGGGTTGCGCCGAGGATGCCGTCCGCGCGCGGCGGGGCGATGCCATCGAGGGCGCGGGCGAACCCATCGCCGGCCGTGCCGGCGCCGCCGCCCTGGGACGGACGCCTGGGCGATGAAGTCAGACGAGCGTTGGCGACTTTCATGACGGCGGGCCTCTCCTCTCCCGGTGCCGGCATGCTCCGCGACCAGGGTTGACAAGCGGTTAAGGAGGCGCCGGAGAGATATTGAGAATGATTTGCATTTTCATAAAAAGGCTGTTAGAAATGTGTGGGTTTAGCCTCCGGGACCTGAATCGGCTCCCGACCACGCTCATCGACGGAGAGTCGTGCATGCGATATGCCATTGCCGCCGTAACGGCCGCGCTTCTCACATCGGCCGTTCCGGCCGCTGCCGCAGCCAGCGGCACGGTCAACATCTACTCCTACCGCCAACCGTTCCTCATCCAGCCCCTGCTCGATGCGTTCACCGCGGAAACCGGCATCACGACCAACGTCGTCTATGCGCAACAGGGCATGCTCGAGCGCCTCAAGGCGGAGGGCGCGAACAGCCCCGCCGACGTGGTCCTGACCGTAGACGTGGGACGGCTCAATGACATGGTCGAAGCCGACCTGCTGCAGCCGGTCACCTCGCCGGTCCTTGATGCCAACATTCCCCCCCAGTATCGTCATCCCGACGGCCTGTGGTACGGGCTCACGTTGCGCAGCCGTGTCATTCTCGCCAGCCAAGAGCGCATGCAACCGGGGGACATCAGCAGCTACGAGGATCTCGCCGACCCGCGCTTCCGCGGTAAGGTCTGCTCCCGCTCCGGCAAGCATGTCTACAACGTCTCGATGATCGCCTCGGTGATCGCCCACAAGGGCGTTAACGGCGCCCGCGAGTGGCTGGAAGGCGTCAAGGCCAACCTCGCGATCAAGCCCCAGGGCAACGACCGCGCCCAGGCGAAGGCGATCAGCGAAGGCGTCTGCGACGTCGCCATGGTCAACACCTATTACCTCGGCGCCATGGCAACCAACGAGGAGAAGCCGGAGGAGAAGGCATGGGCCGAGGCCGTCCGCCTCGTCTGGCCGAACCAGGAGGACCGCGGCGCGCACGTCAACATCAGCGGCGCCGCCGTCACCCGCAGTTCCAGCAATACGGCGGAAGCCCTGCGTCTCATCGAGTTTCTCAGCAGTGACAGCGCCCAAGCGCTCTATGCCGCCCAGAACTTCGAGTTTCCGGTGAAGCCGGGCGTCGAACTCGATCCGCTCGTCGCCTCGTGGGGCCCCTTCAAGGCGGACGAGATCCCGCTCGCCGAGGTCGCCAAGAACAGGGCCGAGGCGTCGCGGCTGGTCGATCGCGTCGGCTTCGACGAAGGGCCCGGTTCCTGATCCGCCAACACCCAGAGGCCATTGCCACGAGTACCGCGGGGGCACTGGCAACGGAGGGCGCGGCTGAGCCGCGCCCGACCGCCGTCCGATCGGCGCCGCACCACGGACGGCTCAGTGGCTGGACCATCGCTGCGATGGCGGCCGCCGCGCTGGTCGTGATGCCGCTCGGCGCGCTCGTGGTCCTGGCGGTGTCGCCGACGGACGACATTTGGAGCCACCTGGTCGAGACCGTGCTCGCCCGCTACGTCCGGACCACCCTGCTGCTGGCCGCCGGGGTCGGGGTCGGCACGCTGGCCATCGGTGTCGGCACGGCGTGGCTGGTCACCATGTACCGGTTTCCCGGCCGGCGGCTGTTTGACTGGGCGTTGCTGCTGCCGCTCGCGGTTCCCGCCTACGTGATCGCCTACGTCTATACCGATCTGCTTGAATTCGCGGGGCCGGTGCAGGGCGCCCTGCGCGCCACGTTCGGCTGGACACGGTACGGCGATTACTGGTTTCCCGAGATCCGCTCCCTCGGCGGCGCCGTGGCCATGATGACGCTCGTGCTCTATCCCTACGTCTACCTGCTCGCGCGCGCCGCCTTCCTGTCGCAGTCGGCATGCGTGCTGGAGGTGGGCCGCACCCTCGGCCTCGGACCGTGGCGGAGTTTCTTCAGGATTGGCATGCCGCTCGCCCGCCCGGCCCTGGTCGTCGGCGTTTCCCTGGTGATGATGGAGACACTGAACGACTTCGGCACCGTCGACTATTTCGCGGTCGCCACGTTCACGGCCGGCATCTACGACGTCTGGCTGAACATGAACAGCACCGCCGGGGCGGCGCAGTTGTCGATCGTGCTCCTCGGCTTCGTGTTCGTGCTGGTCTCGGCGGAACGGGTCGCCCGGAAGCGACAGCGATTCCATCAGACCAGCAGCCGCTGGCGCGCCCTGCCGAGCCCACGGCTGACCGGCGGCGCCGCGCGCGCGGCCACGGTCGTGTGCGCCCTGCCGGTGGTCTTCGGCTTCGGGGTGCCGGCCGGGCTGCTCGCCTGGTACGCGATCCGCACGCCGCTCGGCGACCTGGCAACCAACGTCGTCGGCTTCGCGGTGAACAGCCTGGTGCTGTCAGGCACGTCGGCCGCGATCGCCGTCGCGCTTGCGGTCGTCCTCGCCTACGGCATGCGGCTCCACGCCTCGCGCGGCGTGCGCACGGCGGTCGCCGTCGCCGGCTTCGGCTACGCGGTCCCGGGCGCGGTGCTCGCGGTCGGCGTTCTGGTGCCGCTCGCCGCCCTCGACAACACCTTGGACGCCGCGAGCCGGGATCTGCTTGGCGTCAGCACCGGGCTTTTGCTCAGCGGCACCATCGCCGCGCTGGTCTACGGCTACACGGTGCGGTTTCTCACCCTGTCCCTCGGCACCACCCAGGCCGGGCTGGCACGCGTGACGCCGAACCTGGAAGGCGCCGCCCGCAGCCTCGGCCGCGGCGCCGGTGGCACCTTGCGGGACGTGCATTTGCCGATGATCCGTGGCAGCCTGCTGACGGCCGCGATCTTGGTATTCGTCGACGGCATGAAGGAATTGCCGATCACCATGCTGCTCCGCCCCTTCAACTTCGACACGCTTGCCACGTTCGTCCACCAGTACGCTTCGAGCGAGTTGCTGGCCGAATGTGCGGCGGGGGCGCTGGCGATCGTCGCCGCCGGGATTCTGCCGGTGATCGCGCTCAGCCGCACCATCGCCCGGTCGCGGCCCGGGGCCTCGGGGTAATGGGCCTCTGGATCGAGGGCGTTTCCCACGCCTTCGACGAACTCGAGGTGATCAAGGGGGTCGACCTCGCGGTGGCGCCGCGCCAGGTCGCCTGCCTGCTCGGCCCGTCCGGTTGCGGCAAGACCACCCTGCTGCGCCTGGCCGCCGGGCTGGAACACCTGCAAACGGGACGGATCCTGATCGGCGGGCAGTGCATGGCCGACGCTGCCTCGGGGACGCACGTGCCCCCGGAACATCGCCGCACCGGGCTGATGTTCCAGGACTACGCCCTGTTTCCCCATCTCACCGTCGCCGCCAACGTGGCGTTCGGGCTGCGCAATGGTGCGCGCGGCGGCAAGGACGCGGTTCGCGCATCGCTCCGCCGGGTCGGCCTGGAGCATCTCGCCGACGCCTATCCGCATACCTTGTCCGGCGGCGAGCAACAGCGCTGCGCGCTGTTGCGCGCGCTGGCGCCGCATCCCGACGTGCTGCTTCTCGACGAGCCGTTTTCCGGGCTCGACGTCACCCGCCGCGCCCAGGTGCGCGAACAGACGCTGGACATCTTGCGCGACGCGGGCATCGCCACCCTGATGGTGACCCACGATCCCGAAGAGGCCATGTTCATGAGCGACCGGCTGTTCGTCATGAACCGAGGCCTGATCGTGCAGGCCGGCGCGCCGGACGAGATCTACCTGCATCCGCGCGACGCCTTCGTCGCCTGCCTGTTCGGTCCAGTGAACCGGCTGGAAGCAACAGTTCGGGGCGGCACGGTCGACACACCGCTCGGCATCCTTCCCGCCCCCGGCCTCGGAGAGGGCTCCGCGGTCGTGGTGATGATCCGGCCCGAGGGCATCGAGATCTCGCTGGACGGTCCACACGAGGGACGTGGCGCGCGCGCCACGGCGGTGGCGGCTCGACTGCTCGGACGATCGAGCCATCTGCGGCTCGTCGTCGACGGGGCACCGGAGCCGCTGCAAGCGCTGGTCCCCGGCGTCTGCCTGCCCACCCCGTCGCAAACGCTGACGGCGCGGCTGGACCCCCGCCAGTCATTCGTCTTCCCGGCAGAGCCCGGCGGCTTCCCGGCAGAGCCCGGCGACGTGACGGCGCGCACCTGAGGCTTCCGACTCGCGGCGGGGGCTGGGCACGCGCACCGGTCGACCCGGCAGAAGCGGCCCAGGGCCGGCAGAACTTGCCGGTGACGTGGTCTGCCGCAGCCGCCGGGGCGGGCGTTTCTCCTGGATATCCGTGGCCAACGCGCTTTGGCATGGGGATTGCTGCGGAACGGCCGAGAGACCCCGCAACGACACGGACCCGGCGCATGAGCACTTACGGCATGTTCTCATCCAGCATCCTCGGCATGGCCAGCCAGAGCCACGCCCTGGAGTCCATTGCCGGCAACATCGCGAACCTCCGCACCGGCGGCTACAAGCGGACCGACGTGGAGTTTGCCACGGTGCTGAGCCGGACCGTGTCATCCCAACCGGGCGCCGGCGATGCGCCAGCCGGCACCAACCACGCCGACTTCGGCGGCACCCGCCCGATCGATCGCCAGCGGGTCAGCCTGCAGGGGCTGGTCCAGGCCACCGACCGACCGCTCGACGTGGCGATCAACGGCCGTGGCCTTTTCGTCCTCAACACCGAGCCGGGCGGCGGCGGCGAAACGCTCTACGGGCGCGACGGCCGCTTCACCGTGACCGCAGTGCCCGGCGGCGGCCGCGACGGCCATGTGATCGACAAGAACGGTTACTACGTGCAGGGTTACGTGGCGGGTCCGGGGGGAACAGCCAGCGCCGGCGGCGCGTTCGAGACCTTGCGCCTGCCCCCCGACCTGTCGATCCCCGGATCGGCAACAACGACGGCGAGCCTCGGCCTGAACCTGCCCGCCGCGACCGATGCCGGCGAGGTGCGAACCCACGTCATCGACGTGTTCGACTCGGCCGGCCGAAGCCGCAACCTGTCCCTGGACTTCACCCGGGCCGCGACGCCGAACCTGTGGGATTTCAATGTGTCCACGGGAGGCGGCGACGTGGTGACGGTCGGTCCGAGCACCCAGCCGTCCCTGGTGACCGGACCCGGTCAGACGACGGTCTTCGATGCGCTCGCCGGAACGATCACGATCCAGGATGCGGTGACCGGTGTTCCCGTCGCCGGCGCGTTCGCGCCATTTGCTGTCGGCAACACCCTCACCGTCGCCGATACCACACTGGTCAACGGCAACTACGTCATCGCGGTCATTGCCGCCGACGGATCGTCCGTCACCCTCGGCCCGACCACACCGCTGGCCGCCGACGAGACGGTCGCCACCCTCGTGACGTTCTCCGGCCCCCCGGTCGTCGCGCCCCTGCGCTTCCGGCCTGACGGTTTCATCGACTCGCCAGACGCCTACGCCATCAATGTGGCCCACGCCGATGGGGCCTCCTCGGCATTCACCCTGGACATCGCCACGATGACCCAGTTCGGCGGCCCGCTGCTGCCGGTCACCTGGAACCGGGACGGCTTCCCGCCGGGCCAGTTGGTCTCCCTGTCGTTCGACACCCGGGGCCACCTGATCGGCAGCTTCGACAATGCCCAGAACGTGCCGCTGTACCAGCTCGCCATCGCCGATTTCATCAACCCGGACGGTCTGCAGGCGCGCAGCGGCAACGTCTATGCGGCGAGTGGCAACTCCGGGCAACCGAACTACGGCGCGGCGGGTGAGGCGCAGTTCGGCTCGCTGATGCCATCAGCACATGAGCTGTCGAACGTCGACTTGGCGCAGGAATTCACCCGGATGACGATGACGCAAAGCGTCTACAACGCCTCGGCGACATCCTTCAAAACGCTCGACGAAATGACCCAGACGGCACGCGACCTGGGCTGATCGTCGAAGGTCAGCCGATACCGATGGCGAGCACGACGATCGCGCCCAGCCAGACGAGCCCGTGCAGGATCTGGAGAGCCAGCCGCACGCGCGGATCGACGCCCCCATGCGGTGGCGGCAGCGGTGGCAGCCCGAAATCGCCCGGATCGAGCCGCCCCTCGTCAACCCGCTTCAGGACCTCCCGGGAAAAATGACGCACCCAGGGCGGCGCCTGCTCGGTCGCCAGATAGCGCATGAACGGCTTCTCCACGTCGGCATCGACGGCATCGCGTCCGAACCACCAAGCGAACGCCAGCCTGAACAGGCGGATCTCTTTGATGTTCAAGGCCTGCGACGCGGCGACGACGAATGACACGTCCGGTGAAACGTCGAACGCCGAGCCCGGCCAGCGCAGGTTCAAGAACGCCATGTCGGGCCATCCCCTGTTTTCACGTCGCGAGGCGAGCACCCTGTTCATGTGCGCTGGTTTTGGCGCCGATCAATGGTCGGAGAGGCGCGTGGCGGCAGCCGCTGCCGAGTCCCGGCAGTCTTTGCCGGCCGTTCGCCGCGTCCGCGCCGCGGCGGCCTCCGATTCGCCACACGTTGTGGCGGCGTCTTCCTGGCACGCGTTTTGCTTGGACCTGCACATGACTGGTTCGGGCGACACCCAGAAGAGAGCCTGCCTGCGATGACTTTCCGAGCTTTCAACCGCTGCTTTCGGCCCTTGTCCGTGGCCCTCGCAGCAACATCGATCGCCCTGCTGATGCTGGCCACGGGCAGCGCGGCCGCAACCTCGCGGATCAAGGACATCGTCCACTTCGAGGGCGTCCGCGAAAACCAGCTGGTCGGCTATGGTCTGGTCGTCGGTTTGGACAACACCGGCGACACGTTGAAGGACGGGGGCTTCACCAAGCAGAGTCTCCTCTCGATGCTCAATCGCCTCGGCGTCAAACCAACCGAAAACGGCCTGAACGCGAAGAATGTCGCGGCGGTCATGGTGACCTCGTCGATGCCGCCGTTCGCCCGCCAGGGAAGCCGCATCGACGTGACGGTCAGCGCCCTCGGCGATGCCAAAAGCCTCGTCGGCGGCACCCTGCTCGTCACGCCGCTGCTCGGCGCCGACGGGGAGGTCTATGCCGTGGCCCAGGGCCAGGTCGGGGTCGCCGGGTTTTCGGCGCAGGGAGATGCCGAAAGCGTCACCCGCGGCGTGCCAACCAGCGGCCGCATCGCCAGCGGGGCGATTGTCGAACGCGAGGTGGCCTTCGAGCTGGCGAGCTTGCAGTCCGTCAAGCTCAACCTGCGCAACCCCGATTTCACCACGGCACGGCGGATCGCCTCGGCCATCAACGCGGCGCTGGGCCAAGCCGCCGCCCGCCCCAGCGATCCCTCGACGGTGATCGTCGCCGTCCCCGAACCGTACTTCGGGCGGACCGTGGATCTGCTGACCGACATCGAGCAACTGCCGATCTCGCCCGATCAGACGGCCCGCGTGATCATCGACGAACAGTCCGGGATCATCGTCATGGGTGATCAGGTTCGGGTCAGCACCGTCGCCATCGCCCAGGGCAATCTGACCATCCGCATTACCGAAACGCCGCTGGTGTCTCAGCCGGGCCCGCTGTCGGAAACCGGCGAAACGACGGTGGTGCCGCGCACCAACATCGAGGTCGACGACGACGGCGAACGCCGGCTGGCGATCGTCCGGTCGGGCGTGACGCTGCAGGAACTGGTGGACGGCCTCAACGCCCTTGGCATCGGACCGCGCGACATGATCGCCATCCTGCAGGCGATCAAGGCGGCCGGCGCCCTGCATGCCGATCTGGAGTTCATGTGATGCCCATGCCCATCGAGTCTTTCATTGCCCCGTCGCCACGCCTGCCGCAGGTCACGAGCGGCGCGGATCTGGCCCGCCTGCAGAAGAACGCCCGTGAGTTCGAGGCGGTGTTCCTTGCGCAGATGCTCCAGCCGATCGTGCGGAGCCCCGACAGTGCGCCACCCTTCGGCGGTGGTTTCGCCGAGGATGTGTGGCGCGACATGCTCGCCGATGCCATGGGCGAGGCAATCAGCCGGACGGGTGGCATCGGCGTGGCCGACGCGGTGCTCGCCCAGGCGCTGGCCGACCGGAGCGCAACCGGAGCACCGGCGCGGGAGACCGTGGGATGAGCGGCGAGGAGTCAGCCCGCCTGATCAGCGAACTCGCCGCGGACACGGCACGGCTGATCGTGGCGATCGATGCGGAAACGGCGGCGCTGCGGAACCGCGACCTCACGGCGTTCGCGGACCTGGGGCAGACGAAGGCCGCCGCCGTCGGCGCCTGGGAGAAGCGGATGATGGCCGTCGACCGAACGCTGGGTGGCGTGCGGGCGCTGCCGCCGGAGGATCGTCGCGTCGTCGACGACCTGGCCGTGCGGCTCGCCGCGGCGGCCGAAGAGAACGTCCGGCTGCTACGCGTTGCCGTGGAAGCCGGTCGCCGGACGATGGCAAGCGTCGCCGAGGCGGCGAAGGCTCTGGCTCCGGGTCCGGGCATCTATGCCCGTGATGGCAGCAGGGTCGCGCCGGCCCGCAGCGGCGCCAAAACGGCCATTGCCGTATCGTTCGATCGATCACTGTGATCGCGGCGCGGATCTGCCAGAATGTCCGGAGACCTCACCCTCGCGCTGAGAACGACGCAGAGCGGACTGCAGGCCAGCCAGACCGCCTTGAACGCGGTCGCCAACAACGTCGCCAACGTCAACACGCCCGGCTACTCGCGGAAGATCGTCCATCTGGAGCACCGGGTTCTGGCCGGCGCCGGCGCTGGCGTGCAGGTGGCGGCGCTCAGGCGCAACGTGGACGAGCAGTTGCTCGCCACCATTCGCACCGAACTGGCGACGGCGAATACCGCCGCCGCCCAGCGGACATACTACGACCGCCTGCAGGACGTGTTCGGCAGCCCAGCCGACGACACCTCGCTGGTTCACGAGGTCGCCCGCTTCACCGCCGCGGTTGAGTCCCTGGCAGCCGACCCTGACAACGCCCTGGCGCAACAGGAAGTGGTGCGTCGCGGACACGAGACGGCGCTGACGTTTCAGGCCATGTCGGCGACGATCCAGGACCTCAGGCGCCAAGCCGACGCCGAGATCGCCGCCGCGGTCGAAGAAATCGGCCGACTGATCGTCGAGGTGGCCGATCTCAACCGGAAGATCGTCGCCGCGTCCACCATCGAGCACGATACGATCGACCTGGAGGACCGGCGCGACATGGCGCTCGACCGCCTCGCCGAACTGGTCGACATCAAGGTGTTCAACCGCGGCAACGGTGACCTGGTGGTGTTCACCACGGGCGGGCAGGTGCTGGTCGACAACACCGCCGCGTCCCTCTCACATCAGGCGGCGGCCCGGGTGGCGGCCGACACGACCCACGCGGAAGGCGGCTTCCAGGGCATTTTTGTCGGCAACGGCGACAACCGGACCGACATCACGGGCTCCATCCGCGGTGGTCGCCTCGCCGGCCTGATCGAGATGCGCGACACCGTGCTGCCGAACCTGCAGAGCAGTCTCGACGAGATGGCCTCGCAGATGCGCGACGTCGTCAACCGTATCCACAACCGCGGCACGCCGGTGCCCGGGCTGCAGGAGATGACGGGCAGCCGGCGCTTCGCCCAGCCGGCGATCCAGACCATCGAACTGCTGGGCGGCGGCGACGTCGCCATCGTCATGATGGACAGCGAGGGTGAGCAGACCGCCGCGACGACGCTGCAAGACATCATGGGAGGAGTTGGCCCCTGGTCGATCAATGATGTCGCGGCAGACCTGCAAACGTGGATGCGGGCGAACGGCGCACCCACGGCAAGCGTCGAGGTCGACGCCGAGGGTCGGTTCGCGATCGCCGTCAACGAGCCCTCCCGGCATTTGGCGTTTCGCGACGAGACGGCTTCGGGCGAGCCGGCCGACGTGGCCATCGCGTTCGATGTGGACGGCTCGGGCAGCGCCGACGAGACCGTGGAGGGGTTCTCCTACTTTTTCGGGCTGAACGACTTTTTCGTGGACGGCCGCGCACCCGGACGCCTCGAAAGCAACGTGCTGGCGACGGCCCACCGCGTCGCTGCCACCGATCTTTCGTTCCACGACGGCTCCGGCGTGCTCGGCACCGTCAACATCCTCGACGGCACACAGCTGGCCGACGTCGCGGCGGCGATCAACGCCGCCGACATCGGCGTCACGGCGACGCTGGTCCCCGACGGCGTCGGTGCACGGCTGCGCGTGGTGAGCGCCGGCGGCACGGATCTCGCGGTGACGGACGGCGGCTCGGGCGTCGTCGCGGCGCTCGGCCTGCGGGCGGCGGAGGCGGGCGTCTCCGGCACTCTGGACGTGCGCGCCGACATCAAGGGGGCGCCGATCCGCGTCTCCCGCGGCGCCCTGCAGTTCGATCCCAACCGGGGTGCCACCGGCGCCTATACCGTCGGCGCCGGGGATCAGACCGTGGCCCGGCAGCTCGCCGAAGCCCTGTCGAGCGGCCGCGGCTTTGCGGTGGCCGGCCGCATGGGCGTTTCCGTCCGGACGTTCGAGCAGTATGCGGGCGCCGTTCTCGGCGACACGTCGAACCTCGCCAGCCGCAACGCCGACGCGGCCACCCACGGCGCCGGCCTGGTGAACTCCCTCCAGGCGCGGTCCAACCAGATCCGTGGCGTCGACCTGGACGAGGAGATGTCCAACCTGATCCTCTACGAGCAGGCGTATGCGGCCGCGGCCCGCGTCATCGCCACCATCCGCAGCATGTTTGACGCCCTCGAACAGGCAACCAGGTAAGGATTCCGCCCGTGTTGACCCGCACCACGAACCTTGCGGCCAGCCAGTTGCTGATGAACCATGTCACCGCAACGCGCACCTCGGTCGACGATCTCCAGGGGCAGCTGGCGAGCGGGCGGACATCACGAAGCTACGCGGGCATCGCCCAGGCGTCCGAGCGACATGTGGGCCTGGAAGCGAAACGGATGCTCTTCCAACGCTTCACCACCATCAATGACCGCATGGACCGGCACCTCGCGATCACCGGAGAGGTCCTGGACTCGACCCGCTCGGTGGCCAACGACGTCCGCTTCGCCTTGATCGAGTTCGGCAAGACCGTGCGCACCGATCCGGTCGAGGTGCG
>CAZBWP010000033.1:0-13093 GCA_964495295.1 uncultured Rhodospirillaceae bacterium
TCAAAGTCCGGCGTCGTCAGGGCCCGGCGTCGTCAGGGCCCGGCGTCGTCAGGGCTCGTCGGGCCACCGCTGGCCGAGAGAGAGGGCGCGAAGGGCATACCAGAGGGCGCTGATCGCCGGCACGGCGATGCGCCCACGCGCCGCCTGCACCATGGCCATCACCAGGAACGAGGCGGCGAGCATGGTGCGGAGATCGCCACGGCCGCCCGATGCCGTGGCGAAGTGTCGATTGGCGCTGGCGACGGCCGCGAGCCACTGCTCGCTCGGCGGCGTGGCCGCCACCGGCGCCGGCGCGGCGGTCATGGCGAACAGCTTGCCGGCGTGCGCATAGCCGTCGACCGCCGCGGCGTCGACGGTGTGGGTGATCAGCAGGCTGCCGGTCAGGCTATTGGCCTCGACCGCGGTGATCCCCGGGCATGCCGCGAGATGCGCGGCCGCGCCGGCGAAATAGTCGGCGTCGCGGCGCCGGTCGGGGACGCGGACGCGCAGCCGTCCCCGCATCGCATGGACGACAAAACCGGTCGGCAGGTCCCCCACGTGCTACCGGCTCTCGCCTTCGCGCGCCGCCGTCCCCGGTGCCATGCCCGGTGCCGTGCCCGGTGCCTCGGCGTCATCCGAGGGCGCCGCGGCGCCCGGCGACTTGCCGCCATTGGCCGGCGTCGCGGCAGGTGCCGTCGCGGCCGTCGCCGCCGCCGCTGCGGCGGCCGCTGCTTGCTCCGCGGCCGCGGCTTCATCGGCGAGTTCGATCTTCACCTCGGCAACGATGTCCTCGGCCGCCTCGCCCAGTTCCGCCGCCGACTCCAAGCCTTTTTCGTAGGCCGCCCAGGCGGACTTCACGACGGACTTGATCGCCGGTCTGGCGGCGCGCACGACCGCCGGCAGCACCATCACCGCGACGGCGCCGCCAACGACCCCATACAGCAGGACTCGAGCATTCACCGGCTTCATCCCTCTCCGATTGTGTCTTGCGCCGGCCATCTCGGCAGCGCCGGCCAAGCGAAAGCCTCCCCAAGAGCCTCCCATGAATCGCGCGGCCAGCCAAGCATGTCAACCGGCCGGCCGGACGACGCGTCCACCAACCTGGGGCCGGGCACAGGCGCCGGCCGCGGCCCTAAGGCGACGGGATCTGGTCGAAGCGGGCGGCGCCGAAGATCCGACCGGTTTCCGGCTGCTGCACGAGGATCGCGCACGCCTCACCGCGCTCGGTCATGCGGCTCAGATCCAGCGGCAGGATGACCGGCTCGCCCGACCATCCGCCGATCCGCTCGTAACTGCGCATGACGTGGGCATAGCTCAGCCGGCTGCCGCCGTTCTCGCCGTGGCCGATGTCGGTGGCGTGCTGATGATCGTAGAAGACCAACCAGATATCGGCCGCGTCGCCGGGACGGCCCCGGCCGATGCTCACCTCGACCGTCGCGTCCGAAAGCCTTCGCAGCGCGATGTCGATGCGCGGCAGCGCCCGGGCCGCCGCCACCTGCCGATCCACGGCGCGCCGATCGGATCCGGTGAGCTGGCGATCCCCGTGGATCACCATCTGCGGCGTGTAGACGTAGGCGAGGCCGAAGCGGCGCGCATATGACCGCTGTCGCTCGCTGGCCGCGGCGCTGGCGAATGGGTCACTCCAGCCGAGGTAGTCCCAGTAGTCCACGTGCTGGGACAGCGCCAGCACGTCATCGCGGTCGGCCAGCTCGGCGAGGATCGCGTCGGCCGGCGGGCACGATGAGCAGCCCTGCGAGGTGAACAGCTCAACCACCGTGAGCGGCTCCGCCGCCCGCAGCAGCGAAGCCGTGCCCACCATGTAAACCGCCAGAACCGCCGCCAACATCCGCATCATGAACTGCACATGGGACACTGCGGGCCAGCCCCCCAATCACATGGGGGTGAAAGCGGCGTGCGGTTCGGCGGGGGCGTTCACGGCGTTCCGGCCAGCCGGCCGAGCACGTACTGCATGATGCCGTCGCTCTTGAAGTACTCGATCTCGTCCAGGGTGTCGATGCGGCAGAGCAGCGGCACGGTTTCGGTGCTCCCGTCGGCACGATGAACGGTCAGCGTGACGTCCATCAGCGGCCGCACCGCGCCGGCGAGCCCGGTGATGTCGAAGGTTTCGCTGCCATCCAGGCCGAGCGTCCTGCGGGTGGTGCCGTCCTTGAACTGCAGCGGCAGGATGCCCATGCCGACCAGGTTGGAGCGGTGGATGCGCTCGAAGCTCTCGACGATCACGGCGCGGACGCCGAGCAGGCGGGTGCCCTTGGCCGCCCAGTCGCGCGATGAGCCGGTCCCGTACTCCTTGCCGCCGATCACCACCAGCGGCACGCCCGCCGCCTGGTACAGCATCGCCGCGTCGTAGATCGGCATCACCGCGCCGTCCGGCATATGCCGTGTCACCCCGCCCTCGGTGCCGGGCGCCATCTCGTTGCGGATGCGGATGTTGGCGAAGGTGCCGCGCATCATCACTTCATGGTTGCCGCGCCGCGCGCCGTAGGAATTGAACTCGCGGACGTCGACGCCATGCTCGATCAGATACGCTCCGGCCGGGCTGTCCTTCTTGATCGAGCCGGCTGGGGAGATGTGGTCGGTGGTGATGGAATCGGGGAGGATCGCCAGCGGACGGGTGCCCCTGATGTCACCGAAGCCCTGCGCCTCGCCGGCCTCGAAGAACGTCGGGCGGCGGACGTAGGTGGAGTCGCCCTGCCACCGGTAGGTCTGGGACGTCGGCACCTGGATCGCCTGCCACGCGGCGTCGCCGAGCGACACCTCGGCGTAGCGGCTGCGATACATGTCCGGCGTCAACACCCGCTCGATCATGTCACGGATCTCGGCATTGGACGGCCAGATGTCGCGCAGATAGACCGGCTGGCCACGGCCGTCGGTGGCCAGCGGATCGGTGCGCAGGTCCACGTCCACCGAGCCGGCGAGCGCATAGGCGACCACCAGCGGCGGCGAGGCGAGGTAGTTGGCCCGCGTCAGCGGATGCACGCGACCTTCGAAGTTGCGGTTGCCGGAGAGCACCGCCGCGACGGTGAGGTCGCCCTCGGTGATCGCCTGGGTCACCGGCTCGGGCAAGGGACCGGAGTTGCCGATGCAGGTGGTGCAGCCGTAGCCGACGAGATTGAAGCCCAGCGCGTTAAGGTCGTCCTGGAGGCCCGCCGCCTCGAGATAGTCGGACACCACCTGCGAGCCGGGCGCGAAGGACGTCTTCACCCACGGCTTGACGGCGAGCCCTTTCGCGCGGGCCTTCCGCGCCACCAGTCCGGCGCCGACGAGGACGCTCGGATTGGAGGTATTGGTGCAACTGGTGATCGCCGCGATCACCACGTCGCCGTCCTTGACGGCGAAATTGGCGCCCGGCGCCGGCACTTCGCGACGCTCGGCCCGCCCGGACAGGCCCGCGAAACCGTCGGCGAAGGATTTGGCGACCTGCGTCAGCGCCACCCGGTCCTGCGGCCGCCGTGGCCCGGCGAGCGACGGCTCCACCGTCGCCAGATCCAGCTCGATGGTGCTGGAGAACACCGGATCGGGCGAGGTGGCGTCGCGCCACATGCCCTGCGCCTTCGCGTAGGCCTCGACCAGCGCGACGCGCTCGGGATCGCGGCCGGAAAACGCCAGGTAGTCGAGGGTCGACCGGCCGATCGGGAAGAACCCGCAGGTGGCGCCATATTCCGGCGCCATGTTGGCGATCGTCGCCTGATCGGCGAGCGACAGATGATCGAGACCGGACCCGAAGAACTCGACGAACTTGCCGACGACCCCCTGCGCCCGCAGCATCTCGGTGACCGTCAGCACCAGATCGGTGGCGGTCGTCCCCTCCGGCAAGGCGCCGGTCATGCGCAAGCCGACGACTTCGGGGATCAACATGGAGACCGGCTGGCCGAGCATCGCCGCCTCGGCCTCGATGCCGCCGACCCCCCAGCCCAGCACCGCGAGGCCGTTGACCATGGTGGTGTGGCTGTCGGTGCCGACCACCGTGTCGGGATAGGCCAGCGTCGTGCCGTTCGTGGCGGTGGTCCAGACCACCTGCGCCAGGTATTCCAGGTTCACCTGATGGCAGATCCCGGTGCCGGGGGGGACGACCCGGAAGTTGTCGAAGGCACCCTGCCCCCAGCGCAGGAACTCGTAGCGCTCGAGATTTCGCTCGTACTCCCGTTCGACGTTCTGGTGGAACGCCTGGGGATTGCCGAACGCATCGACCATCACCGAATGGTCGATCACCAGATCGACCGGCACCAAAGGGTTGATCTTCGCCGGGTCGCCGCCGCGGCTGACCATGGCATCGCGCATCGCCGCCAGATCGGCGACGGCCGGCACGCCGGTGAAGTCCTGCATCAGCACGCGCGCCGGCCGGTAGGCGATCTCCCGGGTCGAGGACCGGGTCTTCGTCCAGTCGACCATCGCCTTGATGTCGTCCGTCGTCACCGTGCGGCCGTCTTCCCAGCGCAGCAGGTTCTCCAGCAGGACCTTCAACGAATAGGGCAGGCGCGCGGGATCGCCGAGACCCGCGTCCCGTACGGCGTCCAGGCTGAAATAGTCATAGGTGCGCCCGCCCACGCTCAGCGTGCGGCGAGCCTTCAGGGTGTCGGTGCCATGGGTGCTCACGAGTCTTCTCCTCCGACGACGATTGGCGACGATAGTTGGCGACGACGCTTGGAATTTGCGCCTGCTATGAGCACACTTGCGTGTGCATGTCCACTTCTGCCGGGTGGAGACGTGGGCATGTCCCCCCGTCCCGGCAAGCCGGTGGGCCGGCGCGGCGCCCGCCGGCTTGCCGGGGCCGGATACCCGATGACAGCATGGAGGTGACGGCGAATGTCGGATGCGCGCAACGTTCTCGGCGAGCCGCTGGTGCCCTGCTGCACCGCGCCGCCGACCGGCTTCTACCGCAACGGCCGCTGTGACACCGGCCCAGAGGACGCCGGCGCGCACGTGGTGTGTGCCCAGGTGACGGCGGCTTTCCTGGCGTTCAGCCGCGGCCGCGGCAACGACCTCACCTCACCCGTGCCGGCTGCCGGCTTTCCCGGCCTCAGCCCCGGCGATCGCTGGTGCCTGTGCGCGGCACGCTGGCGCGAGGCGCTGGCCGCCGGGGTGCCGCCGCGGGTGATCCTCGCGGCCACCCACGAGGCGGCGCTGGACTACGTCTCCCTCGATGACCTGAAGCGCCACGCCATCGACCTGCAATAGCGGCCGGCCCTCAGGAGGCGAGCCACTCGGTCGCCGCGGCGCGCTGGTCCGGGGTGAAGAAGCGGACCTTTCCCGCCTTCAGGATATCGGCGAGCCGATCCTGTTCGTCGTGCCACTTGCGGTCGGCGATGACGGCGACACGGCTGACCGCGTCCCTGATCCCGAGCCCGAACGCGGTGCCGAGAGCCTTGGTGCCGCTCTCCCAACCCTCCAACGCCTCCCAGTCGAGCAGGATCCTGACAGTGGGGACGGCGCCACGCACGCGCACGAAGTATTCCGGTCCCGCGGAGTCCTCGATCTTCGCATTGACGGCATTCATGTCCGCGACGGAAACCATGCCCGAATGCGTGAACGTGAGCGTTCGGGTTTGCTTGTCGAAAGTGACATCCATCATGATCCGGCGGTTCCTTTGGTCAGATTGAATCGTACTTGGCAATGGCCCAAGGCTCGGCGGCGGCGGCGGCGGCCCACTCGCGATACCACGGGTGCGCGCGAACCGCCTCGGTATAGGCGCGGGCGACCGGGTCCAGGTCGACGGCGTAGGTGGCGAACCGGCTGACCACCGGGGCGAACGCCGCGTCGGCGCCGCTCCACCGCCCGAACAGATAGGGTCCGTCGACGCCGTAGCGCCGGTGGCAGTCGCCCCAGATCCCGGTGATCCGCGCGATGTCCGCGGCGACGCCCTCGGCGCGGCCGCGACCCGGCTTCGCTGCCCGCATGTTCATCGGCATGTTGGTGCGCAGGGCGCGGAAGCCCGCGTGCATCTCGGCGACGATCGAGCGGGCGTGGCTGCGCGCCAGCGACTCCGCCGGCAACAGGCCGGCCTGGGGAAAGCGGTCGTCCAGGTCCTCCAGGATGGCGAGCGAGTCCCAGACGACCCGTTCCCCTTCGACCAACGCCGGCACCAGCCCGGACGGCGAGTATCGACGGATGCGTGCCGCGGTCTCCGGCTCATCGAGCGGGATGACGACCTCCTCGACATCGAGCCCGGCCTGGCGCACGGCGAGCCAGCCGCGGAACGACCACGAAGAATAGTTGCGGTTGGCGAGCACCAGCGTTGCCGTCGTCACCGCCACCTCCCTGCGTTCCCGAAACTCATGCCGACAGGACGATGACCGCGATCACGGCCACGGTCAATGCGTTGACGAGACAGGCGGCGACGAAGAGGTGGAGAGCGCGGTCGATGTCCTCTGCCGTTGCCCGCGCCCGGCCGGCGCCGATCCAGGCATCGTCGATGACGACGCCGGGATAGCGCCTTGGGCCGGCCAGCGCCAAACCCAGGGCGCCGGCCGCCGCCGCCTCCGGCCAGCCGGCATTGATCGAGCGGTGGCGGCCGGCATCGCGCAGCATCGTCCGCACGCTCGCCGCCGGGTCCGCCCGCGGCACGACCGCCGCGGCGATCGCGAGAGAGAGCCCGGCGAGCCGCGCGGGGATCAGGTTCAGCGCGTCGTCCAGGCGCGCCGCCACCATCCCGAACGCCCGGTGCCTGGGCGTGCGATGGCCGATCATGCTGTCCATGGTGTTGACGGCCTTGTAGACGAGGATGCCGGGGGCGCCCAGCAGCACGTACCAGAACACCGGCGCGACGACGCCGTCGGAGAAATTCTCGGCGCACGACTCGATGGCGGCGCGGGCGACGCCGTGCTCGTCCAGCTGGCTGACATCGCGGCCGACGATGTGGCCGACGGCGGCCCGCCCGCCGGCGAGCCCGGACCGGCGCAGACCGGTGGCGACGGCGCGCACGTGCACGAACAGGCTGCGCTGGGCGAGCAGCGCGGTGACGAGCGCAAGCTCGATGATCCAGCCGAAATCGTGGTTCCGGGTGAGCCAGGCGACGCCCCAGCCGATCGCCCAGCAGGCGGTGACGACCATCAGCACGGTGATGGCGCCGCGCGCGGCGCGGTCGCCCGGCGGGCGGTGCTCCCGGTTCAGCCGTCCATCGAACCAGCCGACGGCGCCGCCGATCAGGCGCACCGGGTGCGGGATCGGCAACCAGCGGGCGCCGCTGCCGCCGATGCCGGCGTCGATAACGAGCGCGAGCAGCAGCAGCAGCATCGGCGGGAACGCATGACCGGCAGCGCCGGGTCCGATCAGATCGAGCACCATGCCGGGCAGCTTCCGCCGCGATCGGGCCCCGCGTCAACGCCGGCCGATGCGGGGCATCGCCGTGGCGCTGCGGACACGGCTGCTCGCTTCGATTGCCGAGCCGGCGTTCCGGCGCTAAGATTGCTGGGGTGTGCGGGGAGCCTATCCTGGCGGGTCCGCCGACCGGAACGAAGGGCGCTGTGATGACGATGCTGCGGTGGCGGTCGAATCTCAGCCTTGGGGTCGCCGACATCGACGCCGACCACAAGGCGCTGATCGAGATCCTCAACCGTCTTTTCTACATGGTCAAGGCGGGCGATGAGCGCACCGAGATCGCCGACGTGCTGCACGAACTCGGCGACTATTGCGATCGCCACTTCCGCCGGGAAGAGGCGCTGATGCGGCGCTCGGGCTATGGCGGGCTCGAACGCCACGCCAGGCTGCACGACGTCCTGCGCCGGCAGGTGGCAACCTGGACGGCCGTCTACCTGGACGATCCCGACGCTTTCGACATCACCGGCTTCTACGACTTCGTGTCCGACTGGCTGCTGGTCCACGTGCTCACCGAGGACATGCGGCTCAGGCCCTACCTGGCGGAGGCGACCGCCGCGGCCAGCCGCTGACGCGCATGGCCCGCGGGGACTTGCGCGGTCGCTCGTCCCTCACTACACGATGGCGCGCACCCGAGGCTTTCCCCGTGTGGGGTGGCGGCGCCCGTTGCGCGTGCCGGAGGGGGAGGCGGGGCGAGCAACGAGCGTACGATGGACAGCCTGGTCGAATTGGCGGACGTGACCAAACGCTTCGGCGCCATCACGGCGGTGGACGCGATGACGTTCGCCGTCGGCCGCGGCGATGTGCTCGGCTTCCTCGGCCCCAACGGCGCCGGCAAGACGACGACCATGCGCCTGATCACGGGCTTCCTGCCGCCCGACGCCGGCCGCGTCCACGTCTGTGGCGGCGACGTGGTCGCCCTGCCGGTCGAGGCAAAGCGGCGCATCGGCTATCTGCCGGAGGGGGCGCCGCTGTATGCCGACATGACACCGGCCGGCCTGCTCGACTTCATCGCCCGGGTGCGCGGCCTGCACGGCGCGGCGCGGCGCCGCCGCATCGACGACGCGGTCCACCGCCTGCACCTGGGGGGGGTCCTGGCGCAGCCCATCGGCACGCTCTCGAAGGGCTTCAAGCGGCGGGTCGGGCTGGCGCAGGCGATCCTCCACGATCCCGAGGTGCTGATCCTGGACGAGCCGACCGACGGGCTCGATCCCAATCAGAAGCACGACGTGCGCGCCCTGCTGCGGGAGATGGCCCGCGACAAGGCGATCATCATTTCCACCCACATCCTCGAGGAGGTGGAGGCACTCTGCACCCGCGCGCTCGTCGTCGCCCGCGGCCGCCTGGTCGCCGACACCTCGCCGGAGGCGCTGCTCGCCCGCTCGCGGTTCCACAACGCCGTCGCCCTGCGCGTCGCCACCCGCGACGCCGACCGGGCGGCCGGGGCGCTGCGGGCGCTCGGCGATGTGGCCGAGGTCGAAACGACGCCCTGTCCCGACGAGACGACGCGCATCATCGCGGTGCCGGGGCGGGAGCGCGCTGACGCGCCGCCGGGGCGGGCGCGGGCGCTCCTGGATCGCGCACAGGGGGCCGTCGAGGGTGCCGGCGTCGCCATCCAGGAGGTGGCATTGGAGCGCGGCCGCCTGGAGGACGTGTTTCGCTCGCTGACGGCGGAGGAGGCATGATGGGCGCCGTCGGCGTGGTCTTCCGGCGCGAGCTTGCCGCCTACTTCTCATCGCCGCTGGCGTTGGTCTTCATCGTCGTCTTTCTGGTCCTCGCCGGCGGTCTGACGTTCTTCGTCGGCGGCTTCTTCGAACGCGGCGAAGCCGACCTCATGGCGTTCTTCCAGTTCCACCCCTGGCTCTACCTGTTCCTGATGCCGGCGATCGGCATGCGGCTCTGGGCGGAAGAGCGGAAGAGCGGCACGCTCGAACTCCTGCTCACCCTGCCGATGGCGCCGGCGGCGGCCGTCATCGGCAAGTTCCTCGCCGCTTGGCTGTTCGCCGGCATCGCCCTCGCTCTGACCCTGCCGCTGTGGCTCACCGTCAACCATCTGGGCGAACCGGACAACGGCGTCATCCTTGCCGGCTATCTCGGCAGCTGGCTGATGGCCGGCGGCTTTCTGGTGCTGAGCGCCTGTGCATCGGCGCTGACCAGCAATCAGGTCGTCGCCTTCGTCCTCGGCGCGACGCTCGGCTTTCTGTTCCTGATGAGCGGGGTCGACCTGGTGCAGGCGGCGTTCCGCGGCTGGCTGCCGCCGGTGCTGCTGGACGCGATCGCCGGCTTCAGTTTCCTCACCAACTTCGACGTCATCGCCAAGGGGCTGGTCGACATCAGAACCATCGTGTTCTTCGTGTCGCTGATTTGCCTCGGGCTGATCGTCAACACCGCGATCCTCGCCCTGAAGCGGGAAGGCTGAGCGCCGCCATGCCGTCCTCTCTTGACCGGCGATGGCTGGCCTCTGCGGCGATCGTCCTCGCCATCGTCTTCTTCGTCGCCCTCAACGTGCTGGTGGGCACGGCGCTGAAGCGCGCCCGGCTGGATCTGACCGCGGACGGGCTCTACACGGTTTCCGCCGGCACCAAGGGGGTGCTCGCCGGCATCGACGAGCCGATCCGCCTGCGCTACTTCCGCTCGCAGCGGCTCGAGACCCTCGGCCCCTATTTCGCCACCCACATCAAGCGCGTGGACGAGCTGCTCGACGAATATGCCCGCCTCGCCGATGGCAACATCATCGTCGAGCGCTACGATCCGGAGCCCTATTCGCCCGAGGAGGACCTCGCCGTCGCCGACGGCATCCAGGGCCTCGCCATCGACGAGGCCGGCCGGCTCGCCTATTTCGGGCTCGTCGGCACCAACAGCACCGATGATCGCAAGGCGATCCCCTATCTCGCGCCGGAACGCGCCGAATTCCTGGAATACGACCTGACCCGGCTGATCGCCGATCTGGCCGAGCCGGAGAAGGACGTGGTCGCGATGATCGGCTCGCTGCCGCTCGAGGGCGATGCCGGCAGCCGCTTTCAGCCGTGGCTGGTGCACGATCTGATCACCCAGGTGTTCCAGGTGCGAACCATCTCCGGCGCCATCGACCGCCTCGACGACGACGTCGAGATCCTCATGCTGGTGCAGCCGACCGACCTGGACGAACGCACCCGCTACGCCATCGATCAGTTCGTCATGCGGGGCGGCCGCGTCCTCGCCTTTCTCGACCCCTATGCCGAGGTGGCGGCGCGCGGTCTCAGGCCGGCCACGGGCGACGCCATCGGCGCGCTGGCGCCGCTGCTGGACGCCTGGGGGATCGCCATTGACGGCACGACGGTGATCGGCGATCGCGTGGCGGCGACGCGCGTGCAGACGCTGCACCAGGGGCGGCAGGTGGTCACGGACTACCTGCCTTGGCTCACCCTCGGGACGGACAACGTCGTGCCGGACGACGCCGTGGTCGCCGACCTCTCGGTGCTGACGCTGCGCACCGCCGGCGCCATCGAGGCGCGGGAGGGCGCGACCACCACCCTCTCGCCGCTGCTGCTCAGCGGGCCGGAGGCCGATCGCATCGCCGTCGACGAGATCCGCTTCGCGCCCGATCCGGTGGCGTTGCTGCGCGCGTTCACGCCCACGGGCACGCCGTTCATCCTGGCGGCGCGGATCGGTGGTCCGGTCGGCTCGGCGTTTCCCGAAGGCCCGCCAGCCGCCGTCCAGGACCAGTCGGCGCGGGCGGCGCATCGCCGGGACGCGGTGGCGCCGCTCGCGGCCATCGTCGTCGCCGACGTCGATCTGCTCGCCGACGACGCCTGGGTGCGCACCGGCTCGGTGCTGGGACAGACGTTCACCGTGCCCAGCGCCAACAACGGCGACTTCGTGGTCAACGCCCTGGAGGCCCTGGCGGGCGGCGCCGCGCTGGCCGATCTGCGCGGTCGCGGCATCACCGTGCGGCGCTTCGACGTGCTCGACGCCATGACCCGCGCGGCGGAGGACCGCTACCTGGAGGCGGAAGAAAGCCTGCTCGACAAGATCGACGAGATCCGTCGGCGGATCGGCGAATTGCAGACGCGCGGCGACGACGGCCCGATCCTGCTGACGGCCGAGCAGCAGACGATGATCGAGGCGCAGCGCGGCGAACTGCTGGAGCTCAGACGCGAACTCCGCGACGTCCAGTATGCCCTCCGGCGCGACGTGGAGGGGCTGAAGCGCCGGCTCGAACTGCTCAACATCTGGCTGGTGCCGGCGCTCTGCGGTGTCGCCGCCATCGCCCTCGCGATCGTCCGCCGACGACGGGCGGCACGGGTCCGCGCCGCCGACGACGCCGGCCGGCGCGGCGCCGGGGAGATGCCGGCATGACCCCCAGGCTGGTTCTGATCGGCGCCGTGGTGACGCTGCTGACGGTCATCGCCGCCATCGTCGCCGTCCTCGACCGGCCCGGTCCGGCGACGGTCGGGACGGACAGCGCGCCGGCGTTGCCGCGCTTGCGCGACCGCGCGGACGAGGTCGCCCGCATCCGCATCACCGACGGCACCGCCAGCGTCACCCTGGCGCGTGGCGCCGGCGGGGACTGGAGCGTGGTCGAGCGCGACGGCTATCCGGCGGCGGCCGACCGGGTGCGCCGTCTCGTCGGCGACCTTGCCGACATGCGCCTCGTCGAGGCGAAGACCGCGAAGCCGGAACGCTTTGCCCGGCTCGACGTGGCCGATCCCGCCGGCGCGGACGCGCGCTCCCGGCGCGTGCTCCTGGAAACGGCAACCGGTGACCGCCTGGCCGAGGTCATCCTCGGCCGCCGCGTCTACGGCTACACCGGCGGTCGCGAGGCCGGCACCTACATCCGCCGCGCCGAAGACGACCGCGCCTGGCTCGCCAGCGGTGCCATCGCCATCGACGCCGAGCCCGCCCGCTGGCTGGCGCCTGTGATCTTCGAGGTCCCGATCGCGGCCGTGCGGAGTGTCCGGGTCCAGCCGCTGGACGGAGCCCCATACGTCATCGCCAGTCCCGACGACGGCGCGGCCGACTCCCCGGACGCCGTCTTCACGCTGTCTCCGCTGCCGGACGGCCGGAGCACCGATCCGGCTGCGCTGCGCCGGCTGGTGAGCGCCGTGGCCGCGCCGACGCTGGAGGACGTCCAGCCCATCGCCAGCATCGCCCTGCCCGACCGGGCCGCGCGCATCGACGTCGAGGCCACCGATGGCCTCCGGCTGACGCTCCGGCTGGCGACCGTGGCGGAGGCGCCGTGGCTCATGGTCGGGGTCGCTGCCGAGCCGGACGCCGGGGCCGATGCGATCGCCACCGCCGCGACGCTGAGCGAACGGCTCGACGGCTGGGCGTTTCGCCTGCCGCCACAGGCGGCGAGCCGTATGCTCTTGGACATGGAGCCGCTGGCCGCCCCCGCCCCTTCGGCAGAAGGCGAGCAGTAGCCCCCGAAATCGAACCGGAGCGACGAACCGGCGGCGACGATTCGGCACGGCCCTTGCGGTTTACCCCATTTGGGGTATAACTGCCGTCACGAGGGATGATCCGTGGTGCCTGCCGATGACTCGACGCGCGGCTGTCTTGAAGGTTCACGACGCGGCGCCTGCCGCTGCTCACCACGCGGCGCCTGCCGCTGCTCACCACGCGGCGCCCGCCGCCGCTCCCGACGCGCCGCCCGCCGCCGTGCCCCCCGCGGTGCCCGCCGCCGTGACGGCATCGACCCTGGAGGCGTTCGGCCTGACGGTGACCGAACGCGTCGAGGCGACCTACACGGTTCAGGGCAACACCCGGCCGCTGCGCACGGTGATGCGTGAGCTGGGGGGCA